>NZ_MJXO01000074.1:0-40652 GCF_001762835.1 Campylobacter sp. BCW_6466 | reverse complement strand
TATTATTTTCTTTATCAAATTCTCCAAAAGTCTCATCGTAAAATTTGTTAAAATTATCGATTTGACTATCTAAATCTTTTAGCTTATAATCTATGTCATTTCTTATATCTTCTATTTGAGTATATAAAGATATTTTTCCTTCGTTGTCTTCACAAATTAAATTATATTTTTCATTTATATATTTGTATTTTTTTAAAATATCACTTCTTATATTGCTTATTTCTTCTTGTATTTTTTGCATTTCTTCCATAAATTATCCTTTAATGTAAATAAATTTCCCTTTGCAAGTCATCAAAACTTTGCTTTAAATTTTCTAAACTTCCAAATTCATTGGCCAATTCTCTAACACTACTCAAAGAACTAAGCTCTATAAGCGGTTTTAAACCCTCATCAAAATCTTTTATGCCGTATTCTTGATATCGATTCAGTAAAAATTCTATAAACCTTATAGCCTTTTCTTTCTGAAAGCGTTTTAAGAATTCGCTATTTTCTACTTGCAAAACACGTTCTTGCCTTGTTTTGATCTCGCTATTAAAACTCAAATGCGCCAAAACATCATATATATCACAATCTTTCTTTTCAAAAATTTCACTCAAATCTTTTAAGACATCCTCATCCACTCCATCTTTTGCAAGAGCTTTTAAAAAATTCTCTCTATTGCCTTGGACACTCCAAATTTCACGCAATTTTTTCTCATCATCATAATACTCACCCAATTTTCCTATCAAAAATTCCAAAAATTCCTTAGTGCGAAGTGGCTTACCCTCTAATCCCACATAACTTGTCACGATATCTAAAACTTTAAGTTTTGTACCTACAAGATGTACAATTACTCTTTTTTTCTCTTTGCTTTCTTCTTTTATTTTCTTTATCTCTTTCGTGATTTTTCTTTCTTTTTCTTTGATTTCTTCTATTTTTTCACCATCCCATTTTGGATCGTAAAAAAGCTTAGTGGCGCCAACAAAATCAAGTATGGTAAAAAAGTCTTTACCTTCATATACTCTAGTTCCACGCCCGATAATTTGCTTAAATTCCACCATAGAACCTATATTTGCTAGTAAAACGATATTGCGGACATTTTTAGCATCCACGCCCGTTGTAAGCATTTTAGAACTTGTAAGTATGACAGGAAAGCTTTTATCATTGTCTTGAAACTGCTTTAGATAATCAATTCCTATTTTACCTTCATCGCTCGTTACCCTTACACAATAATCATCTTCTTTAACATTTTTGTATTTATCTATAGCTCTTTTTACTTCACTCGCATGGGCTTGATTGACACAAAAAACGATAGTTTTATCCATAGGATTTATAAGCTCCAAAATTTTCTTAGCGATAAAATCATTATATCTTGGTAAAAATATATTTCTTTCAAATTCACTTTGCTTGTAAAAACCTTTTTCAAGATCCCCTTGTATCAAATCATTAGGATTATAAACATAACCATCACTCAAGCTTGTTTTGATGAGTTTGACTTTATAAGGTGTTAAAAAGCCATCTTCAATACCACTTTTAAGACTATAATCATAAACACTTTCGCCAAAATATTCATAAGTATCTATATTTTCTTCTTTTTTTGGAGTAGCGGTTAAACCAAGCTGAGTTGCATAGGAAAAATACTCAAGTACAGCTCTCCAGCTTCCTTCTTCGTTTGCTCCACCTCTGTGGCACTCATCTATGATGATAAGATCAAAAAAATCTTTTGGGTATTGAAGATAAAATTTGCTCTCTTGTTCTTCTTGGATGTTTTCTTGTTCTTTTGAATTTGCGGCTAAGCTTTGATAAATTCCAAAGAAAATATTTGCATTTGTTATGATTTTTCCATCATTTTTCTTTATTTTTTCAGCACTAATTGCCTTACAATCACTTTCTATAGGATTAAATTCTCCTAAGGCTTGATATCTTAAGCTCACTCTATCACATAAAAATAGTATTTTAGGCTTTTGATCTTTGTTTTCTTTATTCCATCTTGCCTCTAACAAACGATAGCACAAATTAAAAGCTATGGTTGTTTTTCCTGTGCCTGTAGCAAGAGTGAGTAAAATTCTATTTTTGTTATTTATAATAGCTTCTATGACTTTGTCTATGGCTATTTTTTGATAATATCTTAATTCTTTTTGCGGTATATACATTGGCTTTTGTGTTAAAAGTCTATGTTGCCATTCTTTTAAATTCCCAAAAACACGCTCAAATAAAACTTGCGGACTAGCAAAATTTTGCACATACTCGCCCCTTGCATTTTGCATATCGTATTCATAAATCTTTTCTCCATTTGTGCAATACACAAAACGCACATCTAAATTTTTTGCATATTCTTGTGCTTGAGAAAGTCCATCAAGCGGGTCTTTGCTTAATTTCTTTGCTTCAATGATAGCTAGGTGTTTGTTTTGAAATTTAAGTAAATAATCAACGAATTTTCTTTGCCCTCTTTTGCCGCCTATGAGTTTTTTTCCTGCATTAAAATAGTATTCTCTTATTATGTTTTCTTCATTCCATAAAGCTAATTTTAATTTCTCATCTATAATTTTAACCCTTGTATCCTGCTCTGAAAAATTCATTTTTAACCCTAAATTAATTTTAAAATAATAATAACATATTTTAATTTGAATAACGGTTACTTTACAATTTTCTTAAAATTTTGCAATATTTTTTTACATTTTTTCGATAAGAAAAAAGCTTAAAGTCATTCTTTTTTGCTACAAATTTGGTGTTTTTGTGAAATAAATTTTCAAGCTTTTTTCTTGTTTTTTCAATTTGTTCAAGTGAAGTAGTATTAAAAGAATTTAAGATAATTTTTATTTCTTTTTGCTTTAAAAAGTTTAGAATATCAGTATTTTGTTTACCTAGCCAAATTTCAAAACCAAATTTAAGTCCGACTTTAAAACTAAGCATATCAAAAAGTGTTTCACGCATAGAATTTAACAAATAATTTGACATTATAAATTGTTTTCTTAAAAGAGCTTTTTCTAATTTTGTAAAAGTAAAATAAAACTCATTGCATATTTCATCAAAATCTTTTTCTGTTGGTTTCTTAATGCAAAAAACATTCTCATTTTGAGTTTTCTTAAATCTTTGATCTTTATCTATAAGCGCTTTGCTTAAAGGTTCAAATTTATAATAATGTTTCAATGATTTTAAGGGGATAAATTTAAAGTCTATTCTCACTCCATTTTTAAAAATTACCAAAAAACTCACCCAATTTTTAGGCAAATCAGCTTTATAGAATTCAAAGCTTTCAGGCGCTTGATAAAATAAAATTTTTCCAAAATTTTTAATAAATTTAGGTAATTTTGCTTTTTTGATATCTTTGCTTTTGTTTAGGTTTAATAATTTTCTCAAATTTTTAGATTTTAGAAAAAATGAAATATCATAATCTTGATATTTATCCTTTTTAGCTTTCTTATTTACTCTTGAACCTTCAAGTGTTATAAGACGAATTTGCTTATAAATAAAAGCAATATTTTTAATTTTTTCTAAAATTCTTTTTTCGCTTTGCATCTAAAAATTCCTTTTTAAAAAATCTTAAAAGTTTTATATTTATATAATAATGATTTTTATCCATTTTGATATATTTTAAAAATATTAAATTTTTATAAATTTTTAATATTTTATTAAAAATTCTATCCTTGTTTAAGGATAAAAAAATAAAATCTCTAAGAAATCTTCGCTATAAAAATTTGTTTTATTTTATATATTTCATTCATTTAAAATCGCCCCTTTATCACACAATTTCTTTATATTTAGAAGTAGCTTTGGTTGTATAAATTCTTTTATATTTTAAAATTTCTAAAGATTTTTAACATTATAAAAAAAATACGTTAAAAAATCAAAAAATTTTAACACATCAAGTATTTTTCTAATTTTTAAAAAATTATTTTCTCTCTTGACTTATAGCTACTCTAATGTTTTATAATTATAAAAAATCAAAAAAGGAGCAAAAATGCAATACAAAATTTTAGAAAACAATCGCATTGCAAGTAAAGGCTATGCAATGCTTAGTAAAGATGCGAAATTTACACCCTTTGAATTTAGCCGCCACGCTATTGGCGATAATGATATTTTGATTAAAATCCTATATGCAGGCATTTGTCATAGCGATATTCACACCGCAAGAAGCGAGTGGGGAGAAGCTACTTATCCTTGCGTGCCTGGGCATGAGATAGCAGGAGAAGTTATCGCTGTGGGTAAAAATGTGAGTAAATTTAAAGTAGGAGATTACGCAGGGGTTGGTTGCATGGTAAATTCATGCGGTGAATGCGATGCTTGCAAACGCTCACAAGAGCAGTTTTGCGAAAATGGCAAAACCATCTTTACTTACAATAGTTGTGATGCATTTCACGGCAATGAAAACACTTATGGGGGCTACTCAAACAACATAGTTGTAAGTGAAAAATTTGCCATTTGTGTGCCAAAAAATGCACCGATGGATAAGGTTGCACCTTTGCTTTGTGCGGGCATTACCACTTACTCGCCTTTAAGATTTTCTAAGATAAAAGAAGGTTCAAGCGTTGCTATAGCAGGATTTGGCGGACTTGGTATGATGGCTGTAAAATACGCTGTTAAAATGGGTGCAAAGGTTAGCGTTTTTGCTAGAAATGAAAACAAAAAAGCCGATGCTTTGGCTATGGGTGTAAGCTCATTTTACACAAGCTGCGATAAAAACGCCGTAAAAGAACGCTTTGATTTAATCATCTCAACCATTCCAACGCCTTATAATCCTGCTGTTTATTTGGATTTACTTAAATTTGGTGGCGAAATGGCTATAGTTGGCTTACCTCCTGTGGAAGATAAGGTAAATATAGGCATAAATGAGCTTGTACATAAGGCAGGTAAGAAGGTTTATGGTTCGCTAATTGGCGGTATTGCTGAAACTCAAGAAATGCTTGATTTTTCTTTAAAACATGAAATTTATCCAGAAACCGAGCTTATCACACCGCAAGAAATCGATAAGGCTTATGAAAATCTAACCTCAGGTAAGGCTAAATTTCGCTATGTCATTGATATGACAAAAGAATAATTTAATACTTATTAAAAATCACATCGCTAATGTCAAATCCCCTTTGCTTAGCGATGTTTAAAAGCTCTTTTATACTTTTTTCATCTATTATATTTCTTGCTAAAATCCAAAGATATTTTTTATCAGGACTACCCACAATTGCAACTTTATACTCGCTATCAATAAAAATGATTTCATAATTTACCTTATTAAAAAGGTTCATAAAGATATTAAATCTCACTGCTAATTGTCTATTTGAAACGATTTTTGCCTTACCTTTTATGCTTGAAATTTCATTTTCTTTACTGCAAAAATTTTCAATTTCTACATAAGGAACGCCATTTTTATATTTAAGCTCGTATTTTGCCTTTGAATTTAGGCAAGATTTTTGAAAAAAGGCGGGTTTTCTAGCCATTTCAAGCCATTCTCCCATATAATTTTGTAAAGAAAGTTCGCCAATTAATTCAAGCATTTTTTTCCTTTTTGTCTTTCTCGCCCCATTTGCACATAGCTTGTAAAATGGGAATTAAACTTTGTCCGCGTTTGGATAAGCTATATTCTACCTTGGGTGGAATTTGAGCGTATTCTTTTCTGATAATTAAACCATCATTTTCTAGTTCTCTTAAGGTATTGGTTAAAGTTTTAAAAGATATGGAGCTTAAAAAGCGTTTGAGTTCATTATAACGCACGATTTCATAGCGAAATAAGCAGTATAAAATACTCATTTTATATTTTCCATTAATTAATGCTAGAGTATAGTTAAATCCACATTCTTCGAAATTGCACTGAGAATTCTCTTTAGTCATTTAACATTCCTTTAGTATAGTATCTTACTTTATTTTCTGTATTAAAAATGACATCATGTTAAGTTATAATTGTATCATAAAATTTAAAAAAGGATAAAAATGAAAAATATACTCTTGCTTAATGGCGCTAAAGAATTTGGAAATTCAAAAGGACAGCTTAATTTAACATTGCATAATCATGCTTTAGAAATTTTAAAAATACTAGGATATGAAGTAGATCAAACTCACATAGATCAAGGATATGATCCTAAAGAAGAGATACAAAAATTTATAAAAGCTGATGTTGTGATCTATCAAATGCCAGCTTGGTGGATGGGCGAGCCTTGGATAGTTAAAAAATATATCGATGAAGTGTTTGGTTTGGGTGCTGGAGTGCTTTTTAAAAATGATGGAAGAACTCATGAAAATCCTAGTAAAAACTACGGAAAAGGTGGTTTAGATCATGGCAAAAAATACATGTTTTCTCTCACTTGGAATGCACCTCTTGAAGCCTTTAATGATAAAAATGAATTTTTTGAAGGAAAGGGTGTAGATATGGTGTATTGGCATTTGCATAAGGCTCATGAATTTATAGGTATGAAAGCTTTACCAACTTTTATGTGTAATGATGTGGTAAAAAATCCTCAAGTGGAAAAATATCTAAACGAGTATGAACTACACTTGAAAAAAATTTTTTAAAAAATTTGATTTAAAAATTTCAAGGTGTAACATTGACTCGAACAAAGTATTTGTATATCTTGCTTGTTTTAGCTATGTTTTTATAGGGCTCATCTTGGCCTATTTCTAAGATTTTATCAGCTTATGCGCTGATACTTCTGTGATTACTTTTTGGCGTTTTTTCTTTGTTTTGCTAGGCTCTTTGATGGTATTAGGCTTTTTAAGAATTCTTTTAAGGCTTGAAAAATCTATTTTAAAATGGGTGCTGATAGTAGGAATTTTAAATGGGCTTTATACTTTTGTATTTTTTATTGCCATTAAGTATGGTTTAGCTGGAAAAGGCGGTGTTTTGGTTACAACTATGATTCCTATTTTTTCTTATTTGATATTTATGATAGCGATATTATTTCAAAAAGATAAAAAATCAACTCACAAGATCACAAAGAGTGAAATTCTAGGCTTATTTTTAGGTTTATTATCTGGATTTTGTTTGCTAAATTTAGGGAGTTTAGAAGATTTATTTGGTAAATTTAATATTTTATTTTTATTTGGGCTTTAATAGCAGTGTTTAATCATAAAGCCAAAGGAGCTCACCCTTTGGCGATTAACTTTTATATTAATCTCATTTCTGTTTTAATGTTTTCTTGGGTATTGTTTGATGTAAAAAGTTATGAAATTTTTCATTTTGAATTTTATTTTGGATCAGTATGTTTGTCGTTGCTTTTTTATCAACTATTATAGGTACTAGTATTTATTATTATAGGATTCGCATTTTGGGAGTGTTAAGGCAAATTCTTTTGTTTTAATTACCCCTGCTAGTGCTTTAATTTGCAGTTATTTTATACTAGATGAGGTGCCAAATGCACTTACTTTGTTAGGTTGTGCCTTGGCTATAGGTGCTATATATTTTATCAATATTTATGGTGAAAAAGCTTAGATCAAATTTTCAAAATCAAGATTGATTTTTTGATCCATAGCTTTAAATTCATTTCTCTTTGTTTATAAAGCTCAAAGGCTTCTTGCATGCTAATGCTTTGGAATTTAAACTAGAGTCTAGCTTAGCCTGTGCGAGTAAAGTTAAATCATTTTCTATAACCGTGGCTATTTTTGTATAACCTCCTGTGCTTTGTCTTGCTGCAATTAAAATGATAGGAATACCACTTTTTGGCACTTGTATGCTTCCAAAAACCGCAGGATCTGAGATGATATCTGCTGAGTTTTTATGCTCTATACTTTCACTAGATTCTGCGTAAATTGCCATTCTATCGCTTTTTGAACCTACTTTATAAGTAGTATTTAAAAAAGTATCTATCCTTTTTTGGTAAAAGCATCTTCATTTGTTCCTAAAATAACGCATATAATAGGATCTTATGAGCTTTTAAAATAGGATTTTCACATTCTCTAGCTTCTAAATTAAAAGGTATAAAAGTATCATGAGTTTTTAAAATACCATCTTTTTGCAAAGCTCTTCCTTCAAAAATTCCAACTCCCATTTTAGCATCATTGGATTTAGAGTTTAAAAAAACTTTTTACTTCAAAACCACCTGCTACGCATAAATATCAACGAAAACCTATTTTTGCTAAACCAAGTTCTAAAATATCGCCTTTGTTTGCTTTATATACCTTGCAAGTTTTGATTTTTTGATTATTAAGCTTTGCCTCAAATTCAGCCCCACTTAAAACAAAATAATTCTCATCTAAAAATTTATATTTTTCACCCTTTAAACAAAGCTCAATTCCTGCTTCATCTTGTTTATTTCTAAGCAAAATATTTGCCATTCTTAAAGAATCTTCATCCATAGCTCCACTTCTTGCTATGCCAAATTTAGCAAATTTTTTTCTACCAAAGTTTTGCAAACTTGAATTTATAGATGTTTCAATGATTTTTATACTCATAAATTTCCTTTTGATAGACTTTTTTAGCAACTTGCTCTTGGATCTCAAAAAATTCATCTTTTGAAATGGCTTTAAATTTTAAAAACATACCCGCTTTTAAAAGAGTGGGATTTTTTTCATCTTCTTTATCAAAAAATTCCAAAGGTGTTCTAGCAATGATTTGCCAACCTCCTGGACTTGAAATAGGATAAACTCCTGTTTGTTTATCAGCTATGCCTACACTTTCAGCTTCTATTTTTGCTCTAGGACTTGAAAGGCGTGGGGTAAAAAGCCTTTCATCTAAACCTCCAAGATAAGGAAAACCTGCCATAAAACCTAACATAAAAACAAGATAATAAGGCTTAGTGTGAAGAGATATAAGCTCTTCTTTTGAAATTTGATTGTGCTTGCATACAAATTCTAAATCCAGTCCAAATTCTTCATCATAACAAAGTGGAACTTCTATGCAAAGACTTGAGTTTTGCTCCGTAAGTTTAATATCCTTTTTAATTTTTTCCAAAAAAATAAGCAAGAAATTTAAAGAAAGCACGCAAGGATTAAAATATATAAGCAAGCTTGCATAAGCACTTACTAACTCATCAATACCATAAATTTCACTTTTTTTGTATCCTTTGCTCTGTACTTAAAACATAAGCATTAATTTGAGATGAAATTTCTTGCTTAAAAAGCAAAAGCAAAACTTTACTTCCACTAAAATGCACACTAAACATTGCTAAAACCTATATAAAATTTTCCAAAGCACAAATTTAAATTTGTTCTTTTTCTAAATTTTCTTTGATTTTTTTAACAAATTCTAAAGCTTTTACATTATCCCCATGAACACAAATACTATTAGCTTTTAAATCAATTTCTTTGCCATTTATGCTTGTAACTTTGCTTTCTTTTATCATTTTTATCACGCGTTTGATAGCTATTTTCATCAATAGCTGCCATATTATAAAGTGCGCCATGAGCTTTAAAATGCTGTATTTTTATACCTTTTGTCTTAGTAAAGCCAAATAAAGCTCCTAGTTGATACAAGGCATGGTCTTTGGTTTCTTCAAAGCTTATTTGCATATTGCGTCTTCCAAAACCCAAAATATCAGGATAAGATGGGTGTCACCATTTTGCTTGGCTAAATTTAAGGTCTTATCCATTACACAAGGATCACCCGCATGAAAGCCACAGGTGACATTTGCTGAGCTTACAAATTTTAAATTTTTTCATCCATTCCCATTTTATAGGTGTCAAAACTTTCCCCTAAATCACTATTTAAATCTACTTTGAACATTATTTGATCTTGTATATTTAATTATTGATTTTATTGTATCTAAAGAAGAATTTTAAATAAGCTAAAAGTTTTGAAAAATAAATAAAAAAGTTACAATAAGTAAAAATAATATTTTAAGCAGGCTAAAACCTGCTTAATTTTAATCCTTCCTTGTTTTTGCATCAACTACGAATAAAGGTTTATAGAGCAGTTTAAATCCGCTAATAAAACTTAAAGTATCGTCACTTGTAAGCCAATTGATAAATTTTTTAGCTTCAGTATAATTAACATTTTTGCAATGCTTAGGATTTGTTGCTATAACAGAATAAAAATTTTTAAGGCTATCATCGCCTTCATTTACAATGACTAAGCTTGGATTTCCTTTTTCACTGGCTTCATATTTGATATAAGTGCCACGATCAGTTAAAATCACGCCTTTTTTTTCTTCGGCGATTTTAATGCTTGCTAGCATACCTTGTCCACTTTGTTGATACCAGTTTTCTTTTTCAGGCACACCACCAAGATCTTTCCAAAGACTTTTTTCTTTATTATCAGTACCTGATTTATCGCCTCTTGAGATGAAAGTGAGTTTTTTATTTTTGATAAGCTCTAAACTTTCTTTTAAATTTTTGCCTTTAAATTTAGAAGCTATTGATTTATCTGCAATGATAATAAAATCATTATACATCACAGGGGTTCTATCCACGCCAAAACCTTTTTTTATAAATTCTTTTTCTGCTTTTGGAGAGTGTACAAAAAGTACATCAGCATTGCAATCTTCACCCATTTTTAAAGCCGCACCTGTTCCTACTGCAACCCATTTTAAGGTATTGCCACTTTCTTGTTCATAAAGAGGTTTTAGAGCATCTAAAAGTCCTGTATTGTCAGTGCTTGTTGTGGTCGCCATTTTAAGTTCTACTGCACTTGCACTTAAAGCTAAAGCAAGGGCTAAAGAAATGATTTTTTTCATTTTTTCTCCTTATAAATTTACATAAAAAAATATTTTAGCATAATTATGCTAAAATTACTTATTTTAAAAAGGATATTTTTGGATTATATTTTTGATGGTTTTAAACAAGCTTTATTTTTACTTTTTAATGCTGATGAAAGTGTAATTTCAGCTATAAAAACTACACTTTTAAGCTCAAGTATTTCTATAGTTTTAGCTTTGCTCATAGGTTTTCCTTTGGGATTTATCTTAGGCTTTTTTGATTTTAAATTTAAACGCTTTATAAAACTTATCATAGATACTAGCCTTTCTTTTCCAACAGTTGCGGTAGGACTTATACTTTATGCACTGATTTCAAGTCGAGGACCTTTGGGAGAATTTGGACTACTTTTTACTATAAAGGCTTTAATTTTAGGGCAGTTTATTTTAGCACTTCCTATAGTGATCGCACTTTTTTCAAATTTGATAGAAAATATGAATAAAAAACATTTTTTACTTATAAAATCTTTTCACCTAAGTCCTTTAAAACTTGTTTTAATGATGATTTATGAATTACGCTTTGCTTTGATTAGCGTCGTTGCACTAGCTTATGGACGCATTGTAGCAGAAGTAGGAGTAGCGATGATAGTGGGTGGAAATATTAAATACGACACTAGAACCATAACCACAGCTATTTCTCTTGAAACCAACAAAGGCGAATTTGCTAGTGGTATAGCTTTGGCTTTGGTTTTAATTCTCATTGCCTTTTGTTTAAATTTCATCACACATAAACTCAAAAGAACATAAAATGATAGAAATTTCTAATCTTTTTTTCAACTATCAAAACAAAGAAGTTTTAAAAATTAAAAATTTAAAACTTGATACTAGTAAAATTAGCATTTTAATGGGATCGAATGGAAGTGGAAAATCTACATTTTTAAGAGTATTAAAATTTTTAGAAGGAGATTTTTCAAAAAATATTTCTTATTTTGGAAATTTTAAACTTAATAATAAACAAAAGCGTGAAATTTATTTGCTTTTTCCAGAGCCTATTTTGTTAAATCGTAGCGTAAGGGCAAATTTTTTATTTACTTTAAAAACTTATGGGATTAAAGAAGATATCGAAGAACGTATAAAAGAAAGTTTGATGTTTTTAAATTTAGATGAAAGTCTTTTAAGTAAATATCCTAATGAACTTTCATCAGGACAAAGTCAAAAAATAGCTTTTGCTATAGCTTTAAGCGTAAGAGCGAAGTATTATTTACTTGATGAACCGAGTGCTTTTTTGGATAAAAATACTACGCTTTTATTTAAAAAAGCTATTCTTAAAATGCACGAAAATTTCAATACAGGTTTTTTAATCGCAAGTCATGATAAACATTTTTTAGATTCTTTGGCTCAAAAAAAACTTTATTTACACAGTGGAGAAATTTTAGAATTTGAAAATACTAATGTTTTTGAGCTAGAAAATCAAGGTGTGAAATTTTGTAATTTTATAGATTTTAGTAATTGTAAAAAATATAAAGATTTTAAAAAACCTCCAAGTAAAATTGCGATTGATCCTTATAAAATTTCTTTTTTTAATTCTAAAAATATCCCAAAAAATAATTATGAGTTTATTTTAGAAAAATGTTATATTATAGCACTTAGAAGTAGGAAAAGTGATGTTTTTATAAGGGTAAGTTGTATGGATAAAATTTTAGAGTTTGCCTTAGAAAAACAAGAATTTTTAAAATTCGATTTAAAATTATACGAAGAACTCAGTCTTTATTTTTATGAAGATGCAATATGTTTCTTAAATTAACATACATTATAAAATTTAAATAAAATATTACAAATATTCTCATTTTTTATAAAATTTATCTTAATTATTTTTCAAATTTGTATTTAATACAAATAAACTCTTATATAATGTTTAAAAATAACTATAAAGGAGTTTTTATGCTTAATCAAAATAATCAAGAGCTTTTTAAGCCAAGTAAAGAATTTTCTCGTAATGCTCGTATAAAAAATTTATGTGAATACTATGATTTATGCGATGAAGCCAAAGAAGATTTTGAAGGTTTTTGGAAAAGACAAGCACTTGAGAAGATCGAGTGGTTTTCGCCTTTTTCAAGAGTGCTAAATGAGGATAAAGCTCCATTTTATAAATGGTTTGAAGGTGGAACTTTAAATGTAAGCTATCAATGTCTTGATCGTCATATGAAAACAAGACGCAATAAAGCTGCTTTGATTTTTGAAGGTGAAATGGGGGATTATGAAGTTTATACTTATAGAAGATTATTGCATGAAACTTGCAAGGCAGCCAATTTGCTTAAAAAATTCGGAGTAAAAAAAGGCGATAGGGTTGTAATTTATATGCCTATGATTCCAGAAACAGCTATAGTAATGTTAGCTTGTGCAAGGATTGGGGTTATTCATAGTGTGGTATTTGGAGGGTTTTCTCCTGAAGCCTTAAGAGATAGAATTATAGATGCAGGAGCTAAACTTGTGGTAACGGCTGATGGTGCTTTTCGTCGTGGCAAACCTTATATGTTAAAACCTGCAGTAGATAAGGCTTTAAGTGAAGGGTGTGAAAGTGTAGAAAAAGTACTTATAGTTATACGCAATAATGAGCCTATAGAATATATTAAAGGAAGGGACTATGTTTATAACGAACTTGTGAAAAATGGATCTTATAAGTGTGAACCCGAAATCATGGATAGCGAGGATTTGTTGTTTTTGCTTTACACTTCAGGATCAACGGGCAAGCCAAAAGGAGTTATGCATGCAAGTGCAGGATATATACTTTGGGCACAAATGACTATGGAATGGGTTTTTGATATTAAAGATTATGATAATTATTGGTGTAGTGCTGATGTGGGTTGGATTACAGGACATACTTATGTAGTTTATGGGCCTTTAGCATGTGGGGCAACGACTATAATGCATGAAGGAACTCCTACTTATCCAAATTCTGGGCGTTGGTGGAGAATGATAGAAGAGTATCAAATAAGCAAATTCTACACTTCGCCAACTGCTATAAGAATGCTTCATGCTGATGCACCTGATGAGCCAAGAAAATATGATTTAAGTACGCTTGAAGTGCTTGGAACGGTTGGAGAGCCTATCAATCCTAGTGCTTGGAAGTGGTTTTATGATGAAATAGGGGGAGCTAAAAGTCCTATAGTCGATACTTGGTGGCAAACAGAAACAGGTGGGCATATGATCACGCCTTTACCAGGCGCTACTCCTTTAAAACCAGGTTGTGCTACCTTGCCTTTGCCAGGAATTTTTGCAGAAGTTATTGATGAAGAAGGCAATAAAAAAGATGAAGGTGAAGATGGATTGCTTTGTATAACCAAACCTTGGCCTTCGATGATTCGTGGAATTTGGGGTAATGATGAACGCTATATAGAAAGTTATTTTTCTCAAGCTAGAAAAGATGGAAAAGCTGTATATTTTAGTGGCGATGGTGCTTTTTATGATAAAAATGGTTATATTACCATCACAGGAAGAACAGATGATGTGGTTAATGTTGCAGGACATCGTATAGGAACGGCTGAAATTGAAAGCGCTATTGCTAAACATCCAAGTGTAGCAGAATCAGCTGTAGTGAGTATTTTGGATGCGATTAAGGGCGAGTCACTGTTTGCTTTTGTGGTTTTAAGTCCTACATCCAGTTGTGATCTTGGCGGAGCTATAGAAACTTTAAAAGAGCTTAATGACATTTTAAGAGTAGAAATAGGACCTATAGCTAAAATAGAAAAAATTCTTTATACTCCAGGTTTGCCAAAAACTAGAAGTGGTAAAATAATGAGAAGAATTTTAAGAACTATAGCAAGAGGTGAAGAAATTAAACAGGATATTTCAACACTTGAAGATTCTGGAGTAGTAGAAACCATTGTTAAATTAGCTAAGGCAGAGTTTGAATAACAAGGCAAAAAGAACTTTGCCTTGTTGCATAAAAATTCATAAAAATAAGCTATAATGATAAAAAAATAAAAGGAAATTTTTATGCTTCAAACTTGTATTTTCCCTGCGGCAGGTTATGGGACAAGATTTTTACCTGCAACAAAAACTTTACCTAAAGAGATGTTACCTATCTTAACTAAGCCTTTGATCCATTATGGGGTTGATGAAGCTTTGGAAGCAGGAATGGAAAATATGGGCTTTGTCACAGGGCGTGGAAAAAGAGCTTTGGAGGATTATTTTGATATTTCTTATGAACTTGAGCATCAAATTTCAGGTACAAAAAAAGAATACTTACTTGATGAAATTCGCTCTTTGATCAATCGTTGCACCTTTACTTTTACAAGACAAAATCAAATGAAAGGCTTAGGTGATGCGGTTTTAAAAGGTAAACCTTTAGTTGGCGATGAAGCTTTTGGCGTAATTTTAGCCGATGATTTGTGTGTTAATGAAGAAGGCTTAAATGTTATGGCTCAAATGGTAAAAATTTATGAAAAATATCGCTGCACCATCATAGCTGTGATGGAAGTACCAAAAGAACAAGTTTCAAACTATGGAGTAATTTCTGGAAATTTTGTAGAAGAAAATCTTATTATGGTTAATTCTATGATAGAAAAACCAAGTCCTGATGAAGCTCCAAGTAGTCTTGCTATCATAGGAAGATATATTTTAACTCCTGATATTTTTGGAATTTTAGAAAATACTAAAGTAGGAAAAAATGGCGAAATTCAACTTACCGACGCGCTTTTAACTCAAGCAACCAATGGTATGGTTTTAGCTTATAAATTTCAAGGGAAGCGCTTTGATTGTGGAAGCGTAGAAGGCTTTGTAGAGGCGACAAATTATTTTTACGAGAAAAGTAAATGTTAAACAATACACTTTTTTTTAAGCAAAGTGAAATTCACACTATAAGTTCTTATGCAAATCGTATTAATGATGAGGTAAAAAGTGGAGATGTAGGGTATTATCATCTTATTGACACAAGTTTGAATTTAATCGATGAGAGCTTGAAATTTATTCAAGATAAAGAATATGTAAAAAATATCGTTTTAGTGGGAATGGGAGGTTCAAGTTGTGGTGTAAAAGCCTTGCGCGATATGCTTTTTAATGAAAAAAGCAACCAAAAAGAGCTTTTTATACTCGATAACACAAGCTCACATTCTTTTAATAAGACTTTAGAAAAAATCAAGCTTGAAGAAAGTTTGTTTTTAATCATCAGTAAAACAGGTAGCACTATAGAAGTCGTATCACTTTTTAAACTTCTTATTGAACATTTTAAACTTGATATGCAAGAATTAAAAAAATACTTTGTTTTTATTACTGATAAGGATTCAAAACTTCATAAAGAAGGTGAAAATTTAGGTATTAAATGCTTTTTTATCCCTGCAAATGTAGGAGGTCGTTTTAGCATACTTTCAGCCGCGGGTATAGTTCCACTTTGTTTTTGTGGCTATAATGCCAAAGCTCTTTTAGAAGGAGCTAAAGCTTGTTTTGAAGATTTTTTTACTCGCAAAAAAGATGAAATTTTACAAAAGGCTTATCATTATTGCACACACAAAAATGCCAATATCAATGTGCTTTTTTCATATAGTGATGCTTTTAAAGGCTTTAACGAATGGTATATCCAGCTTATTGCTGAAAGTTTAGGTAAAAAGCAAGGCTATAAACGCATAGGTTTAACTCCTATTGCACTCATTGGTGCAAGAGATCAGCATAGTTTTTTACAACTCATCATGGATGGACCTAAAAATAAAACTGTAACTTTTTTAAAAATCAAAGACGCTCAAAAAGCACCTATTATCCCTGATATTCATTTTAAATTTTTAGATTCTTTAAGTAATAAAGTCAATCTTCACGAACTTTTAAACGCTCAATGTGATGCAACTATGCATGCTTTAATCGCTGAAAATTTGAGTGTTGATGTGATAGAACTTGAAAAACTTGACGCTTGGCATGCGGGATATTTGATGTATTATTATGAACTTTTTACTTCAACTTGCGGTGTTATGCTAGGGATTAACACTTATGATCAACCTGGTGTGGAAGTTGGAAAGTTGATCTTAAAAAATATATTAAATTCTTAATCAAAATTCATTAAAAAAAGAGTATAATGATTTTAAGTTAAAATTATAATAAAAATTTTTAATTAATAATAATTATTATTTAAGAATTTTATGCTATAATTTTAAAAACCAAAAAAAGGAGTCAATCATGTCAGTTACAAAACAATTATTACAAATGCAAGCAGATGCTCATCATCTATGGGTTAAATTTCATAATTATCATTGGAATGTAAAAGGTTTGCAATTTTTTTCTATACACGAGTACACAGAAAAAGCTTATGAAGAAATGGCAGAACTTTTTGATAGTTGTGCTGAAAGAGTTTTACAACTTGGCGAAAAAGCTATCACTTGCCAAAAAGTTTTAATGGAAAATGCAAAAAGTCCAAAAGTTGCAAAAGATTGCTTTACTCCGCTTGAAGTCATAGAACTGATCAAACAAGATTATGAATATCTTTTAGCAGAATTTAAAAAACTCAATGAAGCAGCAGAAAAAGAAAGTGATACCACAACAGCTGCTTTTGCACAAGAAAATATCGCAAAATATGAAAAAAGTCTTTGGATGATAGGTGCTACTTTACAGGGTGCTTGCAAAATGTAATTTAAGGGGCTTTATGCCCCAAATTATACAAACTAGGTTATAATATCCTTTTTTAAAGGATAAAATTGAAAGTGCTTAATTTTTTTTATGAAAATCACCCTAAATTTGAGGTAAGTTATGAAAGAAAAAATCAAATTTCAAAACCAAATATTATCATAAAAGGCCCACGATTTTGTGGTAAAAAAACACTTATTTTTAATTTTTTATCTCAATTTAAAGCAAGTGAAATTTTGTTTTTAGATTTATATGATACACGTTTTGAAAAACAAAGTTTAGAAAGACTTGCTGATTTTTTGAATGAAAATTTACAAATTAAAATTCTTTGCCTTTATAATTTGGATTTTATCCCTAATTTAGAAAAAATTAAAATTCCCATCATCTTAAGTACAAATATAAAAGATTTAAATATAAATGGGTTTGAAGAACTTGAACTTGATTATTTTGATTTTGAAGAATTTATTAGTGTAAGTAAGAAAAATTTACCTATAAATAATTTAGTAGGTCTTTTTTTGCAAAGTGGACGGAGTAAATTTGGAGAAAAAAACATACTTTTAAGACAAAGCTTTACTCTTTTAGAATTAGAAATTTTAAAGTATTTAGCTTTAAATTTGGGTCAGCAAATCAGTATTTCTAAGATATTTATAGAACTCAAAAAAAGATTAAAAACTTCAAAAGATAGTGTTTATCAAGCTATAAAAAAATTAGAAAATACTTATGTGATCTATATTTTAAAACATGATGAAAAAAAACTTCAAAAGATTTATTTTAAAGATTTTGGCCTAAGAAATAATCTTTGTATTTCAAAGGATTTTTCACATTTATTTGAAAATTTAGTTTTAAGCGAGTTGTTTAAATTTAAAGAAGAATTTTTTTATAACAAATACTTTAACTTTTATAGCCAAATATCTAAAATTGCTTATATTTCAAGTCCAACTTTAGATATTGATTTGATCAAGCTACGTGCTAAGAAAATTTTACCAAAGGCTTTAGAACTTGGAATTTTTCATGTGATTTTTATCACTCTTTCAAGCGAGGATAGTTTTTTTGAGCAAGGGGTTAAATTTGAAGTCATATCTTTTGATAAATTTTCACTTGGATTTTAGGCGTTGTTTGATTTTGTATCGTATTTTTCAAGGTTGTATCGTTTGATGATTTTTGTAATAAGATTGATATAATATCCCTTGCGTTCAGAATAAGAATCTAAAGTTTTAATAGCCTCTAGTCCTGTTATCTCTTTGTCTTCGCTTTCAAATTTAGCTCTTACATCGCGAAACTTTTCATAAGCAAAATGACGATTTAAATTTAAAACATAAGAGTCAACACTATCTTGCAGACTATCAAAAATTTTAATTTTGTGTTTTTTATCTGGATGTCTTAAATCAGGAATTAAACCTTTCTCACCCCAAGTCCATTCTCCAAAAAGATTGTTTGCTTCTCTTGCGAAGCGACTGGTACCTGTAGCACTTTCAACTAAAGCTTGGGCTATACCCATGGATTTTGGAATTTTTTGAATACGTTTTTTATATTCTGCAAAATCATAAAGATTTTCAATGCGATATTTGTTTTTTATCGTGATAAGTTTTTCAAGAT
Organism: Campylobacter sp. BCW_6466; assembly: GCF_001762835.1. NCBI lineage: Bacteria > Pseudomonadati > Campylobacterota > Epsilonproteobacteria > Campylobacterales > Campylobacteraceae > Campylobacter > Campylobacter sp. BCW_6466. The sequence continues at coordinate 21,918 of NZ_MJXO01000074.1, read as the reverse complement.
TTATTTGGTTTGAAGTCCTAAAGCCTGTTTTGTAAGCATCTTTAAAAAAGGCTTCGATAAAGGATCTTTCTTGTTCAATTTTTTTAAAGCTTTGATCAAACATTTCATTCATTTTTATAAAAAAAATTTGTCTTTTTTGATCTATATCAAGTTTGTAATATTCTTCTCCAAATCCACTCTTTAGATCATCAGCAAAAAGTGGGATTAGAAAAAGACTAAGAAAAATTATAATTGGCTTCAAAACAATACTTTACCTTTCCTTCAAAAAACAATTCTTCATTTTTATATGCAAACCCTACCTCTTCACCACTTTTAGGAGTTATTTTAACTTTATTTTGTACTTTTTTATTTAAAAATGCCAGATAAAAACAAGCCCCCATTCCTGTGCCACAAGCTAAGGTTTCATCTTCAACTCCGCGTTCATAAGTACGAACTTTTAAATGATTTTCATCTAAAATTTTTACAAAATTAACATTGGCATTATATTTTTGTCTCATTTTTTGACAAAGCATTGTATCAAATTCATCTAAATTTTGACAAAAATGTACTAGATGTGGAACTCCAGTGTTGCAAAGTTGCCAAGTTTTTCCTAATTCTTCAAAAGTATTTTGTACACTTTTTATTTTGCCTAAAGATACTTCAACTTTATCTTGATTTACCTTTGCTTTTATTACTCCTGCACCGGTTAAAAAACTCATGTTAGGATTTATTTTGTTAATATGATGTGCAAAATGTGCCGCAGCCCTTGAGCCATTGCCACACATAGTAGCCCTTGAGCCATCATTATTATAAAATTCCCATTCAAAGTCGTATTTTTCATGAGGTAATATCACGATAAAGCCATCCGCACCTATACCCTCATAACGATTACAAAGTTCTTTAGCTAAAGCACTTCTATCTTCTTTTCTATCAGCATTTGTTATGACAAAATCATTCCCACTTGCACAATATTTATAGAATTTCACATTTTTCCTTTAGAAATTTCTTGTATTACTTTAACACATTCTTGCCTAAAATCGGCATAAGAATTAGTATTTTTAATGATAAAATCTGCTTTTTTAAGTTTTTCTTTAATATCTATTTGAGAATCAAGTCTCGCTTTTGCAGCTTCTAAGCTAAGCTTATCTCTTTGCATGATTCTTTTAAGGCTTAATTCTTTGAGTGTGTAAATTACTATGACTTTGCCTAAATTTTCATAAGTACCGCTTTCAAAAAAAAGAGGAATTTCTACAAAAAAAGCTTTATTTTCTTTATCTAGAATTTGCATTTGTTCTAAAATTTTAGCTCGAATTTTAGGATGAGTGAAATTTTCTAAGGTTTTTTTAGCTTCTTTGTTGTTAAAAACAATTTCTCCAAGGATTTTTCTATCGATTTTCTTTTCTTTTGTGAGTAAATTTTTTAAGTTAAAGGGAGAAAAAATCTTTTCAAGTTCTAAAGCATTTTCATCTAAAATTTTATGAGCAATTTTATCTGCGCTAATGCTTTTAAAGCCTAAAGAATTCGCTATTTCTATAAAAGTGCTTTTACCACAAGCAATTGAAGCGGTTACAAAAAAAGCATTTTTCATCTTATGCCTTATTAAAACTTTTTTCGTTAAAATACCTTTTTAGTTCTTAAAGGAAAATAAATGAAAATTTCATATGAAGATGCAGGCGTAAGTATAGATAATGGAAATGCCTTTGTAGAGGCTATAAAACCTTTGGTTAAAGAAACTTTTAATGATAATGTTGTAGGCGGAATTGGTTCTTTTGCTGGTGCTTTTAGAATGCCAAGTGGTTTTAAAAAGCCTGTGATTTTAGGTGCAACAGATGGTGTTGGTACCAAGCTTCGCTTGGCAATTGATGCTAAAAAATATGATACTATAGGGCAAGATTTAGTAGCAATGTGTGTGAATGATTTGATTTGTAATTTTGCTACGCCTTTGTTTTTCCTAGATTATTATGCTACAGCCAAGCTCGAAGTAGAAGTAGCAAAGGTTGTTGTATCAGGCATTGCCAAGGGATGTAAGATGGCAAATTGTGCATTAATCGGCGGAGAAACTGCTGAAATGCCTGGAATGTATGCAAAAGATGATTTTGATCTTGCGGGTTTTGCAGTGGGTATGGCTGAAGAAGATGAGATTGATAGAAGTAAATTTGTTAAAAATGGTGATATTTTATTGGCACTTCCTAGTTCAGGACTTCATTCAAATGGTTATTCTTTAGCTAGAAAAGTACTTTTTGAAAGTTTAAAATTAAAATTTGATGACAAGATAGAGGGTAAAAATTTAATTGATATTTTGTTAGAACCTACAAGGATTTATGTGCGTGATTTTCTTACACTAAAGCCTTATATCAGTGCTCTAGCTCATATTACAGGGGGTGGTTTAGTAGAAAATTTACCACGCGTTTTACCTCGTGGTATGGGTGCAACTATACGCAAACATCATCTTAAAACTCCTGAAATTTTTTATACTATAGGACAGGCTGTAGAAGAAAGCGAAATGTATAGAAGCTTTAACATGGGAGTGGGTTTAGTAATGGTTGTAGATCCTTCTAATGTAAGTAAGGTTTTAGAAAATTCAGATGCCTTTATTATCGGCGAAATTTGCATTAATGAAGGTATTGTTTTAGAGTGAAAAGAATTTATTTTTTAAGATATTTTAAGAGTAAATTAAAAAAATAATAAGGAAAAGTGATGAAAAATATTGTCTTTCATTCGGATGGTTTTGGAGATTTATTAGTTTGTTTTAAAGCTTTGTATGCTATAAAGCAACTCTATCCAGAGTATAAATTATTTTTATTAACAAATGGATTAATGGAAAGTGATTTTTTAGAAAAAATTCCATTTATTGATGAAGTTTTGATTTATAAGGATGATTTTTTAGAAAAAATTCAAAGCAAAAATCCAGTAATTTTTATTACCACACGAAGACAAGGTTTATATTTTAAAAAATTAAAATTTTTAAATGTTCAAAAATGTATAGTATTCCCTCATCTTATTAGTATAATTTCTAAAAATTTAATCACACCTTTACCATTTTTTAGAGCTAAAAAACATATGAGTGAAATTGTTTTAAAATTGGTTAGGATGATTAATACTAGGCATTTTGATAAAAATTTTAATCAAATTGATTTTTCTAAAATTAAAAATTTATTACCTTATGATGCAAGATTAAGTGATAATTTTTTTAAACAAATTGATACAAAATATGAAAAAATTATAGGTATTAATGCTTTTTCAAATAATAGCGAATATAGAGGATTTAATTTTTTTATAAAAGATTGGATAGGGCTTGCAAGGCAACTTTCTTTAAAATATCCTAAATTTTTATTTATACTTTTAAATTTTAGTACGAATTCTATTCAGTATAATATTGATCAGAATGCAAATTTGAAAGTTTTCTGTAATAATAAAAATATTGCTTCTTTGGTAAGTATTTCTCAAAAGCTAGATTTTTTAATTACTGTTGATACTGGAAATTTACATCTTTGTGATATTTTACAAATTCCTACTTTGGCTTTTACAAGTAGTCTTGCAGCTTATAGATTTGGAGGTGGAAGTTATGGAGGTAGATTTGATAAATTGATAGTAAAACCAGCTTGGCAAAAAGAATATAGAAAAATTTATGAAATTTTTACTAAAAAAGCAGAAAATAATTTAGAAAATTTATAGTTTTTATAAAATAATAAATATTTATTATTTATTATTTAAAGATACTGCTATTTTTGTAGTGTTTTGTTCTTTTGGCAAAGGATTGGTTTGTGCTAGATAAAAGGCTACAAGCACATTTACAAGCATAGCGATAAGTAAAAGAGGAGTGGTTCGTTTTATAATATCCATTGGAGCTACTTTTGCAAATCCAGCTAAAGCTATGATTCCGCCTGCTATTGGTGAAGCTGCACGACCTAAACAAGATGCAATTTCTATAGGTAAAACTAGAGTAATAGGTGCAACGCCTAATTTTGTAGCCATATCAGGAGCTAGTTTTCCAAAAGCATTAAAAGTAGCAATTCCACTTCCCATAATCACTGTGGCAAAATAAACTAAAAAGCTTAAAATAGCTATACTCAAAAGAATTCCAAACCATGCAAAATTTCCTGTTCCAAGATTTGAAACCGCGTTAGCAAGGATATTAACTCCACCAAGTGCTTTAATGCCTTCAGCAAATACTCCAGCAGCGATGATTATGCTTACGACTGAGATAAAAATTTCAGCCATAGCTTTTAAAATCACCATCATATCTTCGCCTAATTTTCTAGCATTTCTGTGTCTTGCAAATTCAACAAGAAAAACTAAAGAAATACTTACAAAATTTGCTGTCACAACATCGAGCTTGATAGTAAAAAAATACGCTGTAAATAAAAATACAACAGGTAACCAAGGAAAGAGTATATAAAAAGTGGGACATTTAGGATCAATGATTTGCGGAATTTCAACTTCATCATTTAAAACACCTTTTTCTTTATCTCTTTTATCAATCCAAGCAAAATAAAAAGGAATCAAGATGGCAATAACTACAACATAGGCAATCACACTATAAATTTGGTAATTTAAAAAAGCCCTACGACATTATCACTTTGTCCTACCATATCTGCCATATTGATTGAATTTCCATCTTTTGGACCATAATCAAGTGCAATTAAAGAAAGCACGCATACAGCTGTAATAGGACGGATTTTAAGTGAGATTAAAACAGGATAAATACATGCTAACAAAAGCAAAAGCAATCCAGCATAGCTAGAAATGACAATTTTTAAAGCCATTCCAACAACAAAAGTTCCACTTAAAATCAAGTATTTATTTTTGATTTTTCCTAAGGGTTTATTTGCTAAAAAAGCAAGTTTTGCCGAAGCATTGATATGTTTCATATAAGCAGCAAAACCTGCCACACTCATGATAATAAGTCCTACTCCAGAAAGCTGGCTTTTAAAAGTCGCTGTGATAAAAGCATAGCTATCAAGTAAAACATTTAAAAAGCTTGCATGTTCTCTGCTTGGGGCTTTTGGTATAGGTGTTCCTGTGATGTAAAAAGCAAAAATAAGCAAGATAATACCTGAAAGAAAAAATACAAAAATGGGATTGTATTTTTTGAGTATATAATAAGCAACGACAATTACCGCTAAAAGTGTAGAACATATCATAAAAATTGGCATGATTTCTCCTGAATTTACAGCTTATGAATTTAATTTTAGCTAAATTTTTAAATAAAAAATATTTTTTATTTAAAAATTACTTATTTTTTGTATTGCAAAATTAACATATGTATAGTTTGGTTACTGAAAAATTTATATTTACATAAAAAATGATTTTTGTATTATAATTATAAATAAATCATAAATGTCACAAAGGATTTAGTATGGCAAGAATTTTGGCATTTGATATAGGTATAAGCTCTATTGGTTGGGCATTTAGCGAAAATGATGAGTTAAAAGATTGCGGAGTTAGGATTTTTACAAAGGCTGAAAATCCTAAAACAGGAGAATCCCTAGCCTTACCAAGACGCCTTTCAAGAAGTGCTAGAAAACGCCTTGCTAGACGCAAAGCAAGGCTAAATCACTTAAAACATTTAATCGCAAATGAATTTAAGTTAAATTACGAAGATTATCAAAGCTTTGATGAAAGTTTAGCTAAGGCTTATAAAGGCTCTTTAATTAGCCCTTATGAGTTAAGATTTAGAGCTTTAAACGAGTTTTTAAGTAAGCAAGATTTTGCAAGAGTGATTTTACATATTGCAAAAAGGCGTGGCTATGATGATATTAAAAATAATGGTGATGAAGAAAAAGGCGAGATTTTAAAAGCTATCAAGCAAAATGAAGAAAAATTAGTAAGTTATCAAAGTGTAGGCGAGTATCTTTATAAAGAGTATTTTCAAAAATTCAAAGAAAATTCCAAAGAATTTATAAATGTTAGAAATAAAAAAGAAAGTTATGAACGCTGCATAGCGCAAAGTTTTTTAAAAGACGAATTAAAGCTTATTTTTCAAAAACAAAGAGAATTTGGCTTTTCTTTCTCAAAGAAATTTGAAGAAGAAGTGCTTAGTGTAGCATTTTATAAAAGGGCTTTAAAAGATTTTTCTCATTTGGTGGGAAATTGTAGTTTTTTTACTGATGAAAAAAGAGCGCCAAAAAATTCGCCCTTAGCTTTTATGTTTGTAGCGCTTACAAGAATTATCAATCTTTTAAACAATCTTAAAAATACTGAAGGAATTTTATATACAAAAGATGATTTAAACACGCTTTTAAATGAAGTTTTAAAAAACGGCACTCTAACTTATAAACAAACAAAAAAGCTTTTGGGCTTAAGTAATGATTATGAGTTTAAAGGAGAAAAAGGAACTTATTTTATTGAGTTTCAAAAATACAAAGAATTTGTAAAAGCCCTAGGTGAGCATAATTTAAGCCAAGATGATTTAAATGAAATAGCAAAAGATATTACCCTTATAAAAGATGAGATTAAACTTAAAAAGGCTTTAGCAAAATATGATTTAAATCAAAATCAAATTGATAGCTTAAGCAAATTGGAATTTAAAGACCATTTAAATATAAGTTTTAAAGCCTTAAAACTTATCACTCCTTTAATGCTTGAAGGTAAAAAATACGATGAAGCTTGCAATGAGCTTAATTTAAAAGTAGCAATTAATGAAGATAAAAAAGACTTTTTACCCGCATTTAATGAAACTTATTACAAAGATGAAGTAACTAATCCTGTGGTTTTAAGGGCGATTAAAGAATATAGAAAGGTCTTAAATGCCTTGCTTAAAAAATACGGTAAAGTGCATAAAATAAACATTGAATTAGCAAGAGAAGTAGGTAAAAATCACAGTCAAAGAGCTAAAATAGAAAAAGAGCAAAACGAAAACTACAAGGCCAAAAAAGACGCCGAACTTGAATGTGAGAAACTAGGCTTAAAAATAAATAGCAAAAATATTTTAAAATTAAGATTATTTAAAGAACAAAAAGAATTTTGTGTTTATAGTGGAGAAAAGATTAAAATTAGTGATTTGCAAGATGAAAAAATGCTTGAAATTGACCATATTTACCCTTATTCTAGAAGTTTTGATGATTCTTATATGAATAAAGTTTTAGTTTTTACCAAGCAAAATCAAGAAAAACTTAATAAAACCCCCTTTGAAACCTTTGGCAATGATAGAGTAAAATGGCAGAAAATTGAAGTTTTAGCAAAAAATTTACCTACTAAAAAGCAAAAAAGAATTTTAGATAAAAACTACAAAGACAAAGAGCAAAAAGACTTTAAAGATAGAAATCTAAACGATACTCGCTACATCGCAAGGCTTGTTTTAAACTATACTAAAGATTATTTAGATTTTTTACCTTTAAGTGATGATGAAAATACAAAATTAAACGACACACAAAAAGGTTCAAAAGTGCATGTAGAAGCAAAAAGCGGTATGCTAACATCCACTTTAAGACACACTTGGGGCTTTAGCACTAAGGATAGAAATAACCATCTTCATCATGCCATCGATGCAGCAATTATTGCTTATGCAAACAACTCTATCGTAAAGGCTTTTTCAGATTTTAAAAAAGAGCAAGAAAGTAACACTGCAGAACTTTATGCAAAAAAAATTAGTGAATTAGATTATAAAAACAAAAGGAAGTTTTTTGAGCCTTTTAGTGGTTTTAGGCAAAAGCTTTTAGATAAAATTGATGAAATTTTTGTCTCAAAACCTGAGAGAAAAAAGCCAAGTGGAGCTTTACATGAAGAAACATTTAGAAAAGAAGAAGAATTCTATCAATCATACGGCGGAAAAGAAGGAGTTTTAAAAGCCCTAGAGCTTGGTAAAATCCGCAAAGTAAATGGTAAAATGGTTAAAAATGGCGATATGTTTAGAGTGGATATTTTTAAACACAAAAAGACAAATAAATTTTATGCTGTGCCAATTTATACCATGGATTTTGCTTTAAAAGTATTACCAAATAAAGCCGTGGTGCAAGGTAAAGATAAAAAGTCAGGTCTTATAAAAGATTGGATTTTAATGGATGAAAATTATGAGTTTTGCTTTTCTTTATACAAAGATAGTTTGATTTTAATTCAAACTAAAGATATGCAAGAGCCAGAACTTGTTTATTATGAAAGGCTAGATAGCTCAAATGCTAGCCTAACTGTTTCAAAACACGATAATAAATTTGAAACGCTAAGCAAAAATCAAAAAATATTGTTTAAAAATGCAAATGAAAAAGAAGTAATCGCAAAAAGCATAGGAATTCAAAATCTAAAAGTATTTGAAAAATACATAGTTTCAGCACTTGGAGAAGTGACAAAGGCTGAGTTTAGACAAAGAGAAGATTTTAAAAAATGAGTTACGATGAAGCTTTTAAAACACTGCTTATTAGCTCTAATGCCAAGCTAAATTTAGAGCTAAATCATCTTGTGATTAAGCAAGATGAAAATGTAGCAAAATTGTTTTTAAAAGATATAAACATCATCGTTTTAGAAAGCTTGCAAGCAAGCCTGAGTTCCGCACTTTTTAACGCTTTTGCAAAGCATAAAATCATCTTGCTAACCTGTGATGAAACTCATAGTATAAATGGTGTTTTTACTCCTTTTTTAGGGCATTTTCAAAGTGCAAAAATCGCAAAAGAGCAAATGAATGCAAGTGCTCAAAAAAAGGCTATTTTATGGCAAAAAATCATTAAAAACAAAATCCTAAATCAAGCCTTTGTTTTGAAAAAACACAATAAAATAGAGCAAAGCAATGAGCTTATAAATTTGGCTAAAAAAGTAACCTTAAATGATAGTAAAAATATTGAAGCTGTTGCGGCGGTGTTGTATTTTAAAACTTTGTTTGGTGCTTCTTTTTCAAGAGATGAGCTTTGCTTTGAAAATTCTGCTTTAAATTATGGCTATGCAATCATTAGGGCTTGTATTATTAGAGCAGTTTGTATCAGTGGACTTTTGCCTTGGCTTGGCATAAAGCACAATAATATTTATAATTCTTTTGCGCTTTGTGATGATTTGATAGAAGTGTTTAGGGCTAGTGTTGATGATTGTGTTTTAGAACTTGTGGGTGAAAGTGAGTTTTTAAACAAAGATGACAAAAGAGCGTTGATTGGTCATTTACAAAGCAAAATCAATTTTGATGGGCAAAATTATCCTTTAAATAGAGCGATAAATCATTATGTGGCAAATTTTAAAAATGCTTTATTGTATGAAGATGAACTAAAGATAGTGAAATTTGATGATTGAAGATAAATTTATGCGTGTGCTTTTGATGTTTGATGTGCCAACTAAAAGTAAAAAAGAGCAAAAACTAGCAAGTAAATTTAGAAACAATCTTATAAAATTAGGTTATTTTATGCTGCAATTTAGCGTTTATATGCGTATTTGCAAGGGTTTAAGTTCCGCAAAAAGTTCTATTGAAAATGTAAAAAAGATTTTGCCACCTTATGGAAATGTAAGGGCTTTAATCATCACTGAAAAGCAGTTTGATAAAATGGAGCTTTTGCTTGGTGGCATAGTTTTTAACGAAAAAGTTAATAACGAAACTAATTTAACGCTTTTTGATATAGATAGTCATGGAGAATTTAAATACAAAAATTCAAATAATGAAGAAATTCAAATAAACAAAAAACAAGAAAAATATCACCAGCAAAATTTATTTGAATTTTAAAAGCGGTTTTAGAGGATTGTAACCCCGCAGAGTCCCGCAAACTCTTTATTTTAGTCCCTTTTTAAATTTCTTATGAGATTATAGCATAATTTTTGCTATTTTTATTAAAAAACCCTGAAATTTTCATTATCTGGTAAATATCTATTTTACCATAAAGAAATTTAAAAAGGGACTAAAACTGCATGGAATTTATTTTCTTTATCTGCAAAATTTTACCATAAAGAAATTTAAAAAGGGACTAAAACAAATTATGGAGTTAATTTTAATATCAGTAAATTTTACCATAAAGAAATTTAAAAAGGGACTAAAAACCCTAGTGGATTGAAACTCCGCTAGGGCTAATTACTCCACTAAAAGGAGGTTGCAAATTTGAAATTTATTGAAATTTATGGTTGATTAAAATCGAAATAAAATTATTTAAATAATTTTAAGGCATAAAGATAATATCCACTAAACTTTCATTTTCTAACATTTCACATTCTTTTGGCACCACCATAAGGGCAGCTTTATTGTTAAGATTGTTTATAATCGCACTAGAGCCTTCTTTTTTACCTTCAAGATTAGCTAAAATGCGTCCATTTTCAAACTTTATGTTACAAGCGACAAATTCCAAATAAGGTGTTTTTTTCTTGTAGCTTCCTTGTAAGAAGGCTTTGCAAATATAGTCTTTAGGCTGAAGTAACCAAGAGTTTAAAATCTCTCTTGCGTAAAGATTAAACATTACCATAGCCGAGTAAGGAAAACCTGGTAAGGCGATAATGAATTTTTCATTAGCCTTAGCTATTTTGATATGTCTGCCTGGTTTTATGTCGGCTTTATCGATGATGATTTCATATTCTTTTACAGCTTTTTTTAAAAAGTCAAAATCTCCCATAGAAACCCCGCCTGTTGTAATCAAAATATCACAACTTTGCAAAGCACTTTCAAGGGTCGAAAAAGTAGCCTTTTCATCATCTTTTAAAAGAGGAAAAACCCTTGTATCGCAATTTAAATTTTTAGCTAAATTAGCTATGGCGATATGATTTGAAGAGCGGATTTGAGCAGGATTTTCCAAGGCTTCTCCTAGATCTTTGATCTCACTTCCACTACTTAAAACCCCTACAATAGGCTTTATAAACACACTAATGTGAAAAAATCCAAGTTCAGCCAAAAGAGCTATCTCGCTATAATTTAACCTTGTGCCTTTTTTGAGTAAAATTTCATCTTTTTTATAGTTTTCTCCTACTGCACGCACGGCAAAAGCTTGAGGAACTTTTTTTTCTATAAAAAGAGTATCATTTTCTACGCGTACATTTTCAACAGGGACTAAAGTATCGCTTCCTTCGCTCATGAGTGAGCCTGTAAAGGTTTTTACACAAGTACCATTTTGCACGCTAAATTGTGGCATAGTGCCCGCAGGTGTGAGGCCTAAAATTTTTAAAGTTTTATTTTGATCTTCAAATTTGATCGCATAACCATCCATAGCCGAAGTTGGAAATTCAGGCTGATTTTTAGGGGCTTTTATGTCTTGAGCTAAAATGCGTCCTAAACACTCTGTAAGAGCTATTTTTTCAATCTTTTCATAGGTTTTGATATGAGAATGTAAAATTTTTAAACTTTCTTCATAAGACATTAACATTTTTTATCCTTTTAAAAGTCCTGCACCGCAAAGTTTGGTTGATCTTTCTTTGGCATAAATTCTTTCTTTGTTTATCACATCATACTTCCAAATGGGTGCACTTGCTTTAAAATCTTCAACAAATTCATTAAGAAGTTTAAGTCCTAATTTTCTTTGTTTGCTTAAAATTCCTGCAAAATAAGAGCTTTCATGAACCGCCACATCGCCTATAGAGTGAGCAAAAAGCAAGCTAATACCATCAAAATCTACTCTTTTTTGCCACTCATCAAACCATTTTTTTAAAAGCGGTTCATAAATATCAAAACTAAGTGCCTCAATGCCTTCTTCTTCACGCACAATACCACAAAAAGTCAGTAAAGCACCGCAGTTTTTATCCTTGGCAAATTTATACCATTGGCTATAAATTTTAGGAATATCTAAAGAACCTTGATAAAGTGTAAAATGTTTCATTTAACCCCCACAAACTGGCGGTAAAAGTGCTATTTTATCACCATCTTTTAACTTAGTGTTTTCATCAAAAATGATTTCATCGTTTAAAGATACGGCACAAAGTTCTAGCCATTCTTTTAAACTCTCATCTTTTTGCAAAATTTCTTTTAATTCTTTTAAATTTTTTACCTCAAGTTCTAAATTTTCTTTATTTATGGGGCCTAAAAATTCCACTTTTACCATTTTATTCCTTTACTTCTAAATTTCCCATCATTCCTAAATCTTCATGTTCTAAAATATGACAATGATACATTCTAAGCCCTTTAAAATCTTGTTTCATTCTAAGTCTTAATTCTTCATTAGGACGCACATTTATAGTATCTCTTAAGGCTCTAAATTCGGCTTTTTGAACTTTGCCATTGAGTTTTGATGAGATGAGTTCAAATTGCGTGCCATGTATATGGAAAGGATGATCCATATGAGATTTGTTTATCACTATCCAGTCTTCAACTACTCCAAGTTTGGAGCTTAAATCAATGCGTTTTAAATCATAGCTTTTGCCATTGATTAAAAACATAGATGCAAGAGCGATTTTTAATTCGCTTTCACTTTTTCCCATCATACCATGCATTTGCATATGATCTTCACTCATGATTATTTCTTTAAATTCCTTAGGTTCTTCTGAAGGTTTGAAAATTTTTAATTTTTTTGGAAGTTTTACATTTTCTTTTTTTAGGTTAATATTGGCTAGAAATAGGGTATTAGGTTCTTCTTTTACCATCATTTTATCCCTATCATAATAAGCACTTTCTAGCTTAAATTCCCCATCTTTTGGAGCGTCGATTAAAACTTCTACACGAGAAGCAGGACTTAAGAAAAGTTCTTCTTTATAAATAGCTTTTTCTATAAGTCCACCATCAGTACCAACAAGTATAAACTTAGCTCCTTGTATGCGTAAATTTAAATATCTTGCCGCAGTAGCATTATAAATGCGTATGCGTTCGTTTGTGGCGAGTTTGATTTTAGGTTTAAATTGTCCATTAATGAGTACAAATTCTCCTTCTCTACCATTTAGCCAATCATTTAGGTTATTGTTTGGAATTTGAGCGTTTTCATCAAGACGCAAATCGCTAATCATCAAATCTTTTTCTTTTAAATGACTTAAAGCATCTTTTTTTGCTTTGATCACAAAAGCCCCTGCTAAACCCATAAAAACTTGTTTAGAAGCCGTATAATGAGGATGTGGATGATACCAGTAAGTTCCTGCGCTATCTTGAGGAATTTCAAAACGATATATTCTTTCTTCTCCTGCTAAGATAGGATCATGTGGGCTTCCATCTTGATCAGGTGGCACAGGAACGCCATGCCAATGTATAGTTGTAGCTTCTTTGAGTTTGTTTTTGACTAAAATTTCAAGTTTATCTCCTTCAAAAACTTCTATTTTTGGAGCAGGCACGAGGCCATTGTAAGTATAAAATAAGGTTTTTTTACCTTTGATAAGCTCTATATGATTTTCTTTGATTTCTAGGGTAGTACGAAAAATATTTTTTTCTTTACTTTCATTTTTGAGTAAAGGCAAGGCTTTTAAAATTTCTCCTTGGGGGAATTGTTTTGGATCTAAAAGCTTTAAATTTTTTGGAGCAAAGTTTATAAAAGAAGTATCTAAGTCATGATTTATAGAATGATTTTTATGCATGGAGTGCATATCGTACATAGGATTTGCATAGGCTACACCCATACTTGCTAGAGTAAGTGCATTAAATTTTAAAAAATTTCTTCTATTCATTAGTTTTTCCTTTTGCTTGATTTTTTGTATTATAGTCATTATTTTTTTAGTTTTAGTAAATATTTATTTTGAAAATTTGGTTTAATTTTGTTATGATTTTAGCAATTTAATCAAGGAAAAATAATGTTTTATGAAAAAATTCAAACTCCAGCTTATATTTTAGAAGAAGATAAATTAAGAAAAAATTGTGAGCTTTTAGCAAGCGTTGGTGAAAAAAGTGGTGCTAAAGTGCTTTTAGCTTTAAAAGGTTTTGCTTTTTCAGGAGCGATGAAAATTGTTGGAGAATATCTAAAAGGTTGTACTTGTAGCGGACTTTGGGAAGCAAAATTTGCTAAAGAATATATGGATAAAGAAATTCATACTTATTCACCTGCTTTTAAAGAAGATGAAATAGGTGAAATAGCCAGCTTATCTCATCATATAGTGTTTAACTCTTTAGCCCAATTTCATAAATTTCAAGCTAAAACACAAAAAAATTCCTTAGGTCTTCGTTGTAATGTTGAATTTTCTCTAGCCCCAAAAGAACTTTACAATCCTTGTGGAAGATACTCAAGACTTGGAATTCGTGCTAAAGATTTTGAAAATGTGGATTTAAATGTTATAGAAGGACTTCATTTTCACGCACTTTGTGAAGAAAGTGCTGACGCTTTAGAAGCTGTTTTAAAGGTCTTTGAAGAGAAATTTGGTAAATGGATAGGGCAAATGAAATGGGTGAATTTTGGAGGAGGACATCACATCACTAAAAAAGGCTATGATGTTGAAAAACTTATTGCTTTGTGTAAAAATTTTAGTGATAAATATGGTGTACAAGTTTATCTTGAACCAGGTGAAGCGGTGGGTTGGCAAACAGGAAATTTGGTGGCTAGTGTAGTAGATATCATAGAAAATGAAAAACAAATTGCTATTTTAGATACTTCAAGCGAAGCACATATGCCAGATACTATCATCATGCCTTATACAAGTGAAGTTTTAAATGCTAGAATTTTAGCCACAAGAGAAAATGAAAAAATTTCAGACTTAAAAGAGAACGAATTTTCCTATTTGCTTACTGGAAATACTTGTTTAGCGGGTGATGTAATGGGAGAATATGCCTTTGATAAAAAGCTTAAAATCGGCGATAAAATTGTTTTTTTAGATCAAATTCATTACACCATTGTGAAAAACACAACTTTTAATGGTATAAGACTTCCAAATCTCATGCTTTTAAATGCAAAAAATGAACTTCAAATGATAAGAGAATTTTCTTATAAGGATTATTCTTTAAGAAATTAGTATTATTTATAATTTGCATAAAATGTTAATTTTACTCGGAAGAGAATTAAAGATGTAAATTTTATGCAAAGTATTTTATTTTTTCAAATATAAAATCAACTCAAATATCTAATTTTCAATACTTTGGTATGATTTTTTAATATTTTAAATCCTTGTGGAATTTTATTGAAATTCAGTGATTTTTAAATCAAATAGTATTAAGATAAATTGATTTAAAAATCGGCTTTAAAATGAATATTAGGTATATTTTGCATAATATTCATTCAAGCAAAATTTAAAGCTATTTTTGAAAATTTTGAATGCATGGGGGCTTTAATGGATTTGGAAAAATTAAGATTAGCTAGAAGTCTTTATTATCAATGTCTAGGAGAGCTTTTTGTTTTTTCATTTTCTGAAGAAAGATTGTCAAAATTACAAGAGTATTTAAAGACAATGCAAGAATGTTTATTTGATGAAAATTTAAAATCAAATTTTGATATCTTGCTTAAGCATTTAGATGATGAAAATTCTATACAAGCATTTTTTAAAGAATATGATTTGCTTTTTTTAAGTCTTAAAAACAGCATTCCAACGACTTTTTCTTACATAGAAGAAGGTTTTGAAAATTCAAATCCTTTACTTTGCGTGCGTCAAATTTTAGTCAAAAGTAAAATAAGACGCAATGAAAAATTTTTTAAAGAAAGTGAAGATAGTGTTGGATTTTGTTTATTGTTAATGAGTGAATTTTTAAGGCAAAATGAAGATGATTTAGCCAAAGAGCTTTTTGAAAAAGTGATCAATAAAAGCATTGATGAGTTTTTAGGCGATGTTTTCATGAATAAAAATGCGAATTTATATAAGGAAATTGCAAGTATTGCATTGGCTTTTATGGAATTTGAAAGACTTTGCTTTGAAGTGGAAAAACCTGCAAAAATAAATTCTAAAAAAGTGCAAAACGATCTATCGCGTTCAGAATTTTTAAGAAGAGAAGCAAATAAACAAAGGAGGACTCGTGAAAAATCGCAGGGAATTTCTTAAAAAATCCGCTTTTGCCTTAGGGGCTGCCGGAGTGCTTGGTAGCACAACTTTAGCTCTAGCTAAAGATGAAGAAAGAAAAGATTTGGTTAAAGGTAAAAGTAAGAAAAAAGAAGTGCTTTTTCAAAGAAGTGCTAATTGGGAAAATTATTATATAAAGGCTGAGTAATGTCAAGTGTAGGTGAAAATATCAAGCTTACGCGTCGTTCTTTTCTTAAAATGGCAGCACTTTCAAGCCTAGCAACACCGTTGCTTGCTAGAAGTGAAACTTTAAGAGAAGCGAGTGCTGATGAGCTTAAAGAAGCTTATGAAGGTAGTAAAAAAGTAAAAACAGTTTGTACAGCCTGTTCTGTAGGCTGTGGGATTATTGCAGAAGTGCAAAATGGTGTTTGGGTGCGTCAAGAAATCGCTCAAGATCATCCTGTGAGTTCAGGTGGACATTGCTGCAAGGGATCTGATATGATCGATATGGTGCGTTCACATGTGCGTTTAAAATATCCTATGAAAAAAGAAAATGGAGAATGGAAACGCATAAGTTATGAGCAAGCTTTAAGTGAGATCGGAGAAAAACTAGCTGCTTATCGTAAAGAAAATCCTGAAAGTGTTATGTTTTTAGGTTCTGCAAAACTTAATAATGAACAAGCTTATTATATAAGAAAATTTGCAGCATTTTTTGGAACGAACAATGTAGATCATCAAGCTAGAATTTGACACAGCGCAACAGTCGCCGGTGTGGCGAATACATTTGGTTATGGCGCTATGACAAACCATCTTGGAGACATCCAAAGAAGTAAATGTATCATTATCATTGGAGCAAATCCAGCGGTAAATCACCCTGTGGGTTTTAGACATTTCTTAAAAGCAAAAGAAAAAGGTGCAAAGCTTATCGTTGTAGATCCTAGATTTACAAAAAGTGCAGCAAAAGCGGATATTTATGCAAGAATTCGTCCAGGAACTGACATTGCTTTCATGTATGGAATGCTAAAAATCATCTTTGATGAAGGTTTAGAAGATACAAAATATCTTGATGAAAGAGTTTTTGGAATTGATAAAATTCGCGAAGAAGCAGCAAAATGGACAGCCGAAGAAGTAGAAAATGTTACGGGAATTTCTAAAGAACTTTTGGTGCAAATCACTCACGAAGTAGCTAAAAACAAACCAACTACGCTTATTTGGGCTATGGGTTTAACTCAACATACTGTAGGAACTTCAAATACACGTTTAGCACCTATTGTGCAAATGGTACTTGGAAATATAGGTAAATTTGGTGGCGGAGTTAATATCTTACGCGGACACGATAATGTTCAAGGTGCTTCGGATATGGCTTGTTTGAGTGAAAATTTACCTGGTTATTATCCTTTAAATGAAGCGACTTGGAGATACTATGCCAAAATTTGGGGTGTGGATTATGAATGGCTTTTAGGAAATTTTGTAAGCAAAGATTGGATGCATAAAACTGGACTTTCACTTGCTAGATGGTGGGCAGCGGCTTTAAATGGAAAAGATGGAAATGATGCTATCGATAATGCAGGAACGCCTTTAAAAGCTTTAGTAGTTATGGGAAATGGTATCACTTCGACTGCACAACAAGTAAAAGTTAAAGAAGGTTTGGAAGCTTTAGAGCTTTTAGTTTTAGTCGATCCTTTTGTAAATGAAGCAGGGATTATCGCAGAAAGAAAAGATGGAATTTATCTTTTACCTGCAGCAACACAGTTTGAAACAAGCGGAAGTGTAACAGCAACAAATCGTAGCGGACAATGGAGATTTAAAGTTGTAGATCCACTTTATGAAAGCATGGAAGATCAAGAAATCTTATTTGAGCTTGCTAAAAAATTAGGCTTTTATGAAGACTTTACTAAGACTTTACGCGATGAAAAAGGTGAGATTGTTTGGCCTGAAAATGCAACAAGAGAAATTGCAAAAGCAGTTAGAAGTATAGGGCTTAATGGTTGGAGTCCTGAAAGGCTTAAAAAGCATACTTTATACTGGGATAAATTTGATGAGGTAACTTTAGAAGGAAAAGACGAAGTTGCTGGCGAGTATTACGGGCTTCCTTGGCCTTGTTGGAGTGATAAGCACCCAGGTTCTCCTGTACTTTATAATACCGACATTGAAGTAGCAAAAGGTGGTATGGGCTTTAGAAATAATTTTGGACTTGAGTATGAAGGAGAGAGTTTACTTGCTAAAAATGCACCTTTAAATTCACCTATTGATACAGGTTATCCACAAATTACTAAAGATAATATAGAAAAAGTTTTAGGTATTACTTTAAGTGCCCAAGAAAAAGAAAAAATGGGATCAACTTGGTCTTATGATGATAGCAATATCATAGCAACTAAATGTATAGAAAAAGGCATAGTTCCTTATGGAAATGCTAAAGCTAGAGCTGTAGTTTGGACTTTTAAAGATAAAATTCCACTCCACCGTGAGCCTTTACATTCTCCAAGAAACGATTTGGTACAAAAATATCCAAGTTTTGAAGATCAAAAAGCACTTTATCGCGTGGATACTAAATTTGTTTCTGTGCAACAAGCTAAGGATTATTCTAAAGAATTCCCGCTTAATCTTGTTACCGCAAGACTTGTGAATTTAAATGGTGCAGGTATGGAAAATAGAGCATCTATGTATCTAACGCGTTTAACACCTGAAATGTTTTGTGAGATCAATCCTGAATTAGCAAAAGAGCAAGACATTAAAGCAGGAGATATGATTTGGGTGCATTCTCCAGAAGGCACTAAAATTCATGTAAGAGTGAAGGTTAATCCAGGTGTAGCAAAAGATATGATTTTCTTACCTTTCCATTTTACAGGAGTTATGCAAGGTGTGGATTTAACGCACAATTTCCCAGAAGGAACTAAGCCTTATGCAAGCGGAGAAAGTGCTAATACGGTAACAAATTATGGTTATGATATCATGTGTCAGATTCCAGAGACTAAAGGTGGGCTTTGTAGAATCAGTAAGGATGGAAAATGAGTAAGGTAAATTTTGCAAATTTAGAAAAAGAACGCTTGAAATTCTTTTGTGATAATGAGCGTTGTATTGATTGTAATGGTTGTGCGGTAGCTTGTGATGAAGCACATGAGCTTCCTATTCATATTCGCCGCCGCCGTGTGATTACTTTAAATGAAGGAATTCAAGGAAAAGAAGTTTCAACTTCTATTTCTTGTATGCATTGTGATGATGCTCCTTGTTCTATCGTTTGTCCTGTGGATTGTTTTTACATCCGTGCTGATGGTATTGTTTTGCACGATAAAGAAATTTGCATAGGTTGTGGATATTGTCTTTATGCTTGTCCTTTTGGTGCACCACAATTTCCAAAAGATAGTGTTTTTGGAAATAAAGGCATTATGGATAAATGTACTATGTGTGCAGGTGGCCCTGAAGCAACGAATTCAGAAAAAGAAAGAGAACTTTATGGTCAAAATCGTATCGCAGAAGGAAAAGTTCCTGTATGTGCTGCGATGTGTTCGACAAAAGCACTTTTAGTAGGTGAAAGTTCTAAAATAGAAGAGATTTATCATAATAGACTTATGAATAGAAATTATGGCATTCCAAATCCTTCAGAAAGTTTGGAGTGGAAGATTGCTTACACAGGAAAGGAACGCTTATGAGAAAAGTATTTGTAACGCTTTTGTTAAGCGTGGTAAGTTTATTTGCTTATGGTAGCGAGAGAATGGGACAAGATACCCAAATTTGGGATTTTCATCGTATTACAAATATCCCAAATTATGATACTTTTGGCAAACTTTGGACAACTTTGCAAGGTGAATATATAGCTACTATAGCTTTAATCGCTATTATTGCGGTATTGTCTGCATTTGCTTTGCATTATATGGTTATAGGACCTAAGCAATTTTCACACGATGGAAAGAAAATTTATGCTTTTACATTATTTGAAAGACTTTTTCATTTTATCGCGGCAATTTCTTGGGTGATTTTAGTGCCAACTGGTTTTGTGATGATGTTTGGGGCGACTTTTGGAGGTGGACTTTTTGTAAGAGTTTGTAAAAATTTACATGCTTTTGCAACGGTTTTATTTATCATCTCTATAATCCCTATGTTTTTATGGTGGATTAAAAGAATGCTTCCTGCAAGTTATGATATCAGATGGATGATGATAGTAGGTGGTTATTTAAGCAAAGTAAAACGTCCTGTACCTGCAGGTAAGTTTAATTTTGGTCAAAAATCTTGGTATTATATTGCTGTTTTTGGTGGATTTTTGATGATAATTACAGGTGGATTTATGTATTTTCTTGATTTTAATTCCACGGCAATTCAAGGTCTTTTTGGTTTAACTCAAATTGAACTTTTAAGAATTTCAGCTATAGTGCATAATTTCTTGGGTATAGTGTGTGCAGTATTTTTTGGTGTGCATATTTATATGGCAGTATTTGCAATCAAAGGTAGCATCCATTCTATGATTAGTGGTTATAAAGAAGAAGAAGAGGTTTATATTTTACATTCTTATTGGTATAAAGAATTAAGCAATAAAAAGCAAATTGAACCTAGTTTTTCTTATGATCCTAATGTAAAAATTTAATTTTTTATTAATCTCTCTTAGTTTAAGAGAGATTTTTAAATTTAAATATTTATAAAATTCTTATACTTAAATTCGATATTTTATATTAAGAGCTTTTTTTCATTAATAAAATAAGTTTAATTAAATTAGATTTTTATTTTGGGGTGAGATTTGATCTAGGCTAAACTCTCTCCAAAGCCTAGTAAGAATTTGTGTTTAAAGATTGACTAAGTAAGGTTTTAACATATTTTATTGTTTGATTAAATTAGCTATAAGAATAAGAACAATTAAAGCAATTATAAATATTGTTCTTTAATCATTCTAATCTCCATAAACACTAGGTTTTTTAAACTTTAGCATTTTTTATCTTTTTTTATTAAGGAATATTATTAATTTTTAAGATGTTTTTAAATTTAGTCAAAGTAAAAGTGATTAAAAATATTTTAAAATAAATTTATTTCTAATTTAATTTCTTAAAAACATTTACATTTTAATCTACACTGCGTAGTAAAAAAGCGTGTTTGTTATATCTCTTTTAATCCTATGCACGGCAAAGATTGCCGTACTATATAGGTTAAAACTTTGAAATTCTTGTGTTTTAACAAGAATTTCGTTGTAAAGAATTCTCAAAAAGTTTAAGATTAAAATTTATACTTAAGTCCTACTTGACCACTTAAGTAAGTTTCATTTTTATTATCTACTTTACCTGCTAGTATTTGTTTAGCACCAAAACCAAGATTCATACTGAGTTGATTTGTAAAATCTATATTACCCCCTACGATAATTTGTCCATAAGTTTTTTTCTTGTTGTTAGCTTCTACACTAGTAAAGAAAGCATTATTTATAGCTAAATTAGCTGTGTAATCATCACCCCTATTGATAACAAATTGTTCTATTTTTGGAGTTACAAAAATATAAGAGTTTTCATTCATATATTTTCTAAATTCAGCACCCACTTCAACACTTACAGAATTGTTTTTCATAGAATCAATATCTTTAGCAATAGCACCATTTTCTGTATGAGATGGAGTATAACTAAAATAATAATTTATCCCTGCAAAAGGTTTGATAAATAAAGTATTATCACTAAAGTCAAACACACGACCTGCATTAGCACTAAGTCCTAAGAATTTGCTTGTATAATCTGAGTTATATGCACCATCTGTTTGAATATTGTCTTGTTTAGTTGGAGAAACTTGAGCATAAGCTTTAAGATTAAGTTCCCATTGTGGAGCTACATTGATAGTAGAATACATACCTAATTGGAAGTTATCACTTTTTTGTTCTAAATTATTGTCTTTGATTTTAGCATTTGCATAAGTAAAATAAGCACCCCATAAAACATTATCATTAGCTTGTTTATCTACCCCTACGGTAGCACCATACATTGCACCACTATCTCCATCGATAATGTTAGCACCACCAAAAGCATTAGCCCAAACACTATTGGTATATTCATTTACATAGCTTGGTCTCATATCACTATCTAAAGCAGCAAATTTAAGATCATTCATTTTAGAAGCATAAGTTCCAAAAGGATTGTTTAGCATTGCTACACGAGAGCCTATAGAAACATCATTAGAAATATTCATAGTGGTATTAACTGCACTAGAAGCTGAATTTAGATTAGATACAGATTTACCTGTATTGTCTGTGTCTTTTTTGAT
>NZ_MJXO01000073.1:0-134213 GCF_001762835.1 Campylobacter sp. BCW_6466 | reverse complement strand
CTTTTTTTCCTTTAAAAATCAAAGGTAAAACTTCTATAAAACCCATAGCACTAAATTCATGTGAGCTATAAAACGGCTTAGAATTTAGATCAAATTCTTTACATAAGCTCTCATCATAAATCCCATGAATTTCAAATTTACCAAAGTCTTTTTTATAAGCTTTTAAGACTTCTTTTAAATGCAAATTTGCTGAAGGCTCTAAAGCACAAACTAAAAAGGTTTTCATCTGAAAATATCCTCTATATTTGATCTAACAAAATCTTTTATTTCTTCTGAAGTGTTGTTGATATTTTTGTTATAAAAAAATAAATTTACTTTTATGTTTTTATCTTCATAAGTTAAATTTTTATTTTCAAATATTGCTTTAAAGCCTTTTAATTTAAATCTAGGATTATCTTCTATTTTTAAGCCTTTTGGATCTATAAAATATATAAAAAAATCTCCACTTTGTTTGTCTTTCAACCAAAATATAAAATCAGGGTAAAATTTTCTTTCTTTTTGCTGTTCTTCATCAAAATAAGGGATATAAATTTCATCTTGATTTTCTACCAATTTAGAAAAATACCATTCATATTGTTCAAAAAAAGACAAATTTAAATTACTTTCCAAATCTTCCAAAAATTCTTTTTCACTTTTATTAGCAATGGCAAAATTAATCTTATTTTCTTTATCATTTTTATTGTAAATGATTAAAGGGTTGTAATAATGCTTGCTAAGTTTTGCACTAATTATATAGTTTTGCACTTCCTTGTTTTTTTGACTTTCTTTTATACCTTGCATTAGCTCATCTAAATTTATTTTTTTATTTTCAAAGTCTGCTTTCAATTCATCTTTACTTTTTGCATTTAAAACATCTTTTATAGTTTTGTTAATTTTTTGAACAGTTTCAAAATCTAACTTTGCTTGTATATTTCTATGGTGTGTTATTTCTTCTTCTAGCTTTACAAATTTATCCAAAACTTTGGCATTAGAATTTAACACACTATTGATTGTTTTTAAGGTTGTTTTTTCATTAAATTCTACTCTATCTCCTGATAATTGTATTTTACTTTCTTTACCATCGCTAAATTTATAAAATTCTTCTAATGTAGAATATTTAAAATTTTTATACAAACACTGCTCTAAAATCAAAACATCCTCATCATAAGATTTTATAAATTTGTCTAAAGATTTTGCTTCTTTTTCTGAAATTTTATAAATATTTTTTAGTTTTGCTTCGTTTTTATATTTTGGCACAGGTAAATTAAACGACAATTTTGTTTCTTTAAATCCTTTTAAACGCTTACTTTCCATAAATTCACATTCTATACCCTCTATGATAGCTTTTATAGCTTCATTATCACTTGCCATTACAAAAAGAGTTTCTAAACCGCATGCTAAATTTACACCTCGCTCATCGATTTTAAACATCTCTTTTAAAGCATTTAATCTCTTTCTTATATTTAAGAAAGGTTCTATTCTAACACCTCTTCCTATAGTTTGTAAAACATATTTTTTAGCATTAATACTGCCTATATTGATAAAAGAAATTAAATTTACGCGATTGCTATCCCAACCTTCTGAAAAAACCTTACTTCCTAGCATTATATTGATAGAAGATTGTGAGCTATTGATGTTTTCAAAATGACTTTGTGATATATCGCTTATGCTTTCTACCCCAAGCTCAAGTAAAAAATCTTTTTCCCATTCTTTTGCATTTGAAATATTTAAAAGCATGAAAGGTTTGTTTGAATTTTTACTCTTAAAAGCTAATTCTTTATCATTTCCTTTAATACTATAACATTCTAAATTTGCATTTGCATTTGCATAAAAAATATTTTCTCTAAGTTCATCGTTATTTGCATTTTTTATATATTTCAAAAAATCATCGCTTAGTGTATTTATACCAAAATACAAATTTTGATTTTGAAGTTTTTTATAAAGCTCTAAAGCTATATTGCCTACATCTACTTTATTTTTTAATACATTATACACTGCCTTAAAATACGCTTTTATACCCGCATCTTGAGTATTTACTTTATCAGAAACTGCTATGATTAAAGGATTATGGTATTTAAAGTCTGATCTTTTTAAAAATAATTCTTCTTTTGATTTTACAATAGCATTGAATATTATAAAACTTTCTAAAATCGTTTTAATTTTTGCTTCTTCGTTATTTTCACTTTTAAAATCTAAATTCTCATTTAAAACTGCTATATTTTTACCATATCCTTCTTGATTGAATTTTTGAAGATTATAATTATAAGCACAAGTTATAAAGTCTATTTCATCTTCAAAAGTAGCAGAAAAATTAAAAACAAAGCCTTTTGGAAATTCATCTTCTTTAATAAAACCTCTAACAAGCTCATGATAATAGTTTTTTCTTAGTGATGTTTTACTATCGCCTCTATGAGCTTCATCTAACAATATATACCAACCATCTTTATTAAGATAATTTTTATAATTTAATCTTTTTGCTTTTTTATCTTTGCCTACATTTTCTTCACTCTCAAGTAAATCACTTCTTACAAAATACACCACCGCTTCATTTAACAAGCTAGCTTCTTTTTCTATGCTTTCAAAATCTTTTAAATCTTTTATTTTGATAAAATTACTGTGATGATTGTTGTATTTAGCTATATTTGCTTTGAATTGATTTAAAATCTTATCATTTGGTGCTAAAAGCATGATAGGCTTTTTAGGTAATTGATTATTTTTAATAAATTCATGTATCAAAGCTATAAGCTTGATCATAACTATGGTTTTACCGCTTCCTGTAGCCATCCAAAATGAAGCTCTTGCGATATGTTCTTTTTGTAGTTTTAAATTCTCACTTTCATCTTGATAAAATGCTAAAAGATTTCTGCGTTCTTGATTGTATTCATGCGAATTTAACTCATCTTTCATATAAAAAGAGAGTATAGCTAAAGCATTTTTAACACTTTCTTGTTGATAAAATTGCAAATTTATAGCTTGAGAAAAATTGCCAAAATCATAACTTTCATCAAGCTTTTGCACTAGTGATTTATCATGGATAAATTTATTTAACAATAAATGTTTTCTTGTGTTTTGTTTTGCTTTAGCCATTATTTTTCCTTTAAAGCTTTAATTGTTTATTATCATTTGCAGCATGTAAGAATTTTTTACATACTGAAAATTCTTGTAACCACCTATCTTGCAAGTAGTGCAAAGGATGATGTTATTTTGTATTATTACTTAGAATATAATTTTTTAACATTAAAATTTCTTGATATTGGGCGTTTATAATATTATCAAGCAAACAAATAATAAGTTCGTAGAAATTTGGATTACATTTTCTAATCGGACACTTCCAAAATGTTTTATTCGCATAACACCAAGTTTTATATTCTTGCAAAAAATTAGCATTAATGGCTTCTTGTTTTGAAATCCAAAATATTTCAAATTGTAACTTCTTATACAAATCTAATAGCTTGTTATCTGTATTGTTGCATGCATTGTTTTGATAAATATTTTGTACATTCTCTTCCCACTCTGGTTTATATTGTTTAAAATAAATTTGAATTCCAAAATCCCAATATATATCATCCTCGATATTTGTCTTCTTATAAATTTTAACATCTCCATTATCAATATAGTTAAACTTATCATTTGGAATTAAAGAAGTCTTGATTTCTATTTTTATTGCTTTTTGAAATCGAATTTGCGATGATATAGTATTTAATCCATAAATTAATAAATCTCTATCAGTATTATCTTCGTTATTTTCATTTGATGTTGTTATAAAGCCATAATTTTTTAAAATATCTCTAATAAAAATCTCTCCCAAGACACCTCTTATGTAACAATCTTTTTGCAGAATTTCATTTCTATTTCTTAAATTATTTACATAAGCCGGAAAAGCTTTATCTAATGCCTCTTGTATCTGATTTTCATAAAAAGTATACATTTTATTTCTCCCACCATATTAGATTTTTTAGTTTTGGATATTTGATTAAATCAATATTTTCTAAATTTACAGTATCACCATTTTCAAATCTGCAAGATTTTATGCCATTATCATCTATAAAAATATTTTTGATTTTAAGTCCCAAAAGATTAGACATCGTTACAAAAATGTCAAAGTTTTTATCATATTTACTTATATCAAGGTAGATGTTTTCACCTTTTTTGAGCCCTTTGATGAGTTTGCGGGATTTTCTATAATCTATGAGCGCATTATCACTACTTAATATATATTCACAATTTTCTAAACTTTCTTCATAGCTTTCAAGCTCATAGTATCTAAAAGCACCACCACCTTTAAATTCTACTTCTTTACTTATACCACAAACAAAGCCATTTAAAACTTTTTTCATTCTAGGAATGATGACTTTGTAAAAATGCTCTCCCATTTCCACTCCAAGCCATTTGCGTTTTAGTTTATGTGCAGTAGCTATCGTGGTACCACTTCCTACAAAAAAGTCTAAAACAAGTGAATTTTGATTGCTACCTATATCACAAATCCTTTTTAGAAGCTTTTCAGGTTTTGGTGTATCAAAAATTTTATTTTCGAAATTTAATTTAATTTCATTTGTAGCATCAGCATTTAATACAAAATCGTACCAAATAGAAGATGGCTTAAGATTAGAAGCTATATCAATATAGTGTTTGTAATACACTTTATCATTATTTTTAAAAATAATTTCATCTCTTTCAAGTCTTGAATAAAAGGTATTTTCTGACACTTTCCACTGATGTTCACTGCCTTTTAGTATTTTTCCGCTAGGCAATTTAATATCATAATGCAATCCAGGACTATCTTGCAAAGAAGTATCATTTAGTGGTTTTTCAAGATAATACCCTTTTTCATCCTTTTTATACTGAGAAATATTTGTTCTTGCAATTCCATATGTTTTAAGATGTTCTATATTTTTTGCATATATATTTATATACTCTTGTTCAACTGCTATATGATTAGAGTCATTTCCACCACCTGCTCGCTTTCTCCAAACAACATTCGCTACAAAATTTTCTCCACCAAACACCTCATCGCATAAAATCTTGAGCCTTGCTTGTTCATTATCATCTATACTTATAAAAATACTCCCACTGCTTTTTAGAAATTCTTTTGCCAATTCTAAACGATTATCTATCATAGCAAGCCATGAAGAATGATTAAATTTATCAGTATATATAAAGCCATCATTGCCTGTGTTATAAGGCGGATCTATATAGATCAGATCTATTTTACCTTGGTATTTTGGCATTAGAGAATTAAGTGCTTGAAAATTATCTGCTTTTACAAGCTCTCCATTTAAAATTTCATCTAAATTTTCAAAACTTTGCAAAAGTTTATAATAGTTTTCCTCACTTAAATACTTTGTATCAAGCGGTAAGAATTTGTATTTTTCATCATTTATAGCCTTTATATCAAACTCATCATTTATGAAATTTAATTCTTTCCATTCTGCGATTTGCTCTTTAAATTTTGTATCTTTATAGATGGATTTTAAAATTTCATCAGCATCGTTTGAATGTGATTTAATAGTATCTAAGCTAAATACATAGTGAGCATTTTTAGCAAATTTTGGCTTTAACCATATAGCTTTTAACTCGTTTTCAAAGTCAGCTATCAAGTCGATAATAGCAAAAGCAATTTGTTTTAAAGTGTTGATCTCATCTATCTTTTCTTTAGTCCAATCAGTAATGCTATCATTCACATAAGAAAACAACCACAAATCAAATTGTTCTTTTAAAAATTCTTTCGCATTTTTATGGATAAAAAAATCTACTTCATTTTGTTTTTTATAAGTTTTAAAAAGCTTTTTTAGCTCTTCTTCTTTTATGTTTATTTGTGCATTTTTTAAAGTCTTTAAAAAAACATCGCTAAATTCACTTGAGTTTTGTTTAAAAACATTTGCGCCATCATTATTTTTAGAATTTATCACTTTTATATTTATATTATCATCTTGTATATTTTGCAAATAAAAATTGATTTTACTTTTATTATTATCAGCATTTTGCTCATACTCATCGGTAAGAAAATTTAAAGTATATTTTTTATCTTCACTTTGCAAGCTTAAAGGATTATAAATAGTATCTGATTTTACATAGTATAAATTTTGTGTTTTATAAAAAAGACTTGTGTCTTTTGAATTTGAATATACCCTTGCATAGATATTTTTATACATAGGTGTATCGTAAAAAAACGGCGTTCCTGTTTCGTTTAAATAAGTGCTAAAAAAATTATAAAGTTTATTATAAGTATCTGTATAAAGATTTTGTGTGTCTAAATAGTCTTTGATTTTTTGAAAATATTTTTCTTTTATAACGAGTAAATTTGTAAAACCATTTTTAGCTTGATTTTGCGAGTTTTTGATTTTCGCACCTAAATAACAATCTTCTAATTTTGAATAAAATGCTTTTTTATAATCCATGCTTTACCTTTAAATTTACAAGTTTAGAATAATATCTTTTTTTCCTTTAAAAATCAAAGGTAAAACTTCTATAAAACCCATAGCACTAAATTCATGTGAGCTATAAAACGGCTTAGAATTTAGATCAAATTCTTTACATAAGCTCTCATCATAAATCCCATGAATTTCAAATTTACCAAAGTCTTTTTTATAAGCTTTTAAGACTTCTTTTAAATGCAAATTTGCTGAAGGCTCTAAAGCACAAACTAAAAAGGTTTTCAAAAAATTTCCTTATCAATATTTTAAACATTTTATCTTATTTCGGCTTAATTAAAAGAAGTTGTGGAAAAATACACGCTAAAAGTGTATATGAAGGTTTATTATTTTCTCCAGTAGTATTTTTTGAAAATTATTTATTTTTTGCATCGATTTATTAAATATTTTAATTACTCACAAGCTTATTATTTTAGCTTGCTTGCAAGTAATTAATAAATAGGGGTTGCTTCTATAATAGCTGGAGTAAAAAACATTAATTCGTTTAAATCTAAAAATAAAGCTGGATCTAAAGTACATGGTTGTATACCAAAACGTTTTTCTATTGGAACATTTGGGTTGTAAAATATTTTCATACATTCTCTTCCACCTTCAACTAAAGATCTTATTTGAACTGCTGAGCTAGTTGTTGGCATAATAGAAAATATAGTTTCTAACTTTCCATCTTTTAAATCTTGTTTGCATGATTTCCCTCCAAAAAAACCACTTTCTAGTATCGCCAAACAAATATCATCATCGTTTGGATTTACAAATTGCACATAACCAAAGTGTAACAATTCTCCTAATTCATCTTTTTGTTTTAATTCATCGCTAAGTATAATTTCTCTTAAGATCCAATTTTGGTCTTTTAAATCTTCCGAAGTCTCTCTAAAAGGGCTTAAACTAATTCCTGTCTGCAAGGATCTAATAGCAAACATTGGTGTAAAATCAGATAAATCGCCAGGTTCTTCGATAGATTTAGATAAGCTTAATAAAACTAAGATTAAAATAACAATTTTTTTCATAACAACACCTTATATTAAAAAAATTTTCTAAAATTCACAGGAAAATGATCTGAAGCTAAAAATGTTCTAAGTCCAGCAGCAGCTAGTATGGCTAGTATAGCTGGGGGAGTATATCTTCTGGTTGTATCAGAATTTCCTGTAACAGCGTAATCAAGAACACCACCACTTGCTTGAGTATAAGAAGCAGGAGAAACAAAATATATACGATCCCTTAATCCTCGATCTAATAAAGATGCTAATGAGCCTGGATTTCTATTAAAATCTCCCAAGATCATCCAATTAATTTGAGGCATGTTTCTAAAATGCATATCAACAGCAGTAACTATAGCACCTGCATCATTTCCTCCTCTTGCTAAAGCATGTGCATTGAAAAATACATCATTGCCAATACGGATTCCTATGATAGGTCTTGAAGCAACGGTTGGAGGAGGTAATACAATTACTTCATCTGCCTGTCTTCTGCTTACTATTGCCATATTAACTCTATTTGCTCCTACATCAACTCTTGAATAATATATAAAAACTGAATTAGGACGAGATAAGGTTCCTAGATTCCATTCGTATTCATGGATAGGAATACCCACCCCAACAGGCTGAACTTGTCTTTGTGTCATTACTGCAGTGGATGGTAAAACACCTGCTTCTTGAATAGCTAAGACATCCATAGGATTGCTTCCCGTAACAAGTTGTCTAACGCTAATATTCCATTTACTTTCTGTTGATGCTGAAGAACCTTGTAAATTCCATGTTCCAACATTATAATCTTCTAAAGAAGCAAAACTCAAATTGATACTTAAAATAATCAATAATATTTTTTTCATAATTAACTCCAAAATTTATCTATAGGGACTATGAGTAGCATAAGTAGGCGGTGCTATATACCACTGTCTATCTAAATTTTTTTCTCCTGATTTTAAACAATCAGTAAGAAATATTTTATAATAACTAAAATCAAATTCTTTCATTACATCATTTATAGGTGTTTGAATGCATTTTTGAGTTGCGTAATTATAAATTTGATAAGCACCATTACTCATAGGAAATAATATCCAAAATTGAGCAAAATTGCTTTGATCACAAGGGTAATGGACAACCCCTTCGCCATAAGCATTGAGACATGTAAGCGTCTTAACGTTTTTAATCATAACTTTGTTTTGAGGAAATTCTATGATTTGCCAGACATTTGCATCGCCAAAAGGTATACTTGAATATAAAGTATAGCCCCATATCCAATTTCCCGGTCTTAAAGCCCATACAGTTAAAGCTGCTCCTGATGGACCCATTATGGTTACAAAATCACTAGGATATCCTCTATTTTCATATACAGATGCATCATTAAATTTTCCATTTGATTGTAATCTAGGCGAAGGTCCTTTAACAAAATCATTACCTTTAAAAGTATTTGTTTTTATTACAGGTGGTTCTAAAGGAACATCTTTTGGTATCAAATCTGAACCATCAACTAAAGCAGGAGTTTCTTGTTTGGCTGGTATTGTAGGTGTTTTTCCTATTTTAAGTGGATCGCTATCATGCAAATCACCGTAAGATCGTCCCAGAGGATTAAGCTCTTTAGAAGAGCATCCGATAAAAAATATCAATAATAAGCTTAATACTATCATAGAATGAAATTTTTGCATTTTTTCTCCTTAAAGTGAATTAAGATGTCGATAAGTATAATAATATAATTTTAAAAATATATAAAAAATTATAATTTAAGATTAAATAATTGTCTTCTATAAAAGAATAAAATTTTAATTTTTTGGAAAAATTATAGTTATAAAAAAAATATATTAACATCAATAATGAAAATTAATTTTAATAATAAAAAAGTTTTTTTATTATTAAAATTTAAACTATGGAATTTTAAGTTTTTAAGAATAAAAATATAAATGAGTATGGAATTCAAAATATTTGAACACTAGAAGAGTTACGATTAAAATCGTGATTCTAAAGTGTAGATTGGACTAAATAATAAAAATTAAGTTAATTAAGTTAATTGTGAATTACTTTATTGAGTTAAGAATAAAAGAATTAATTATAAAGAACATTTCTATATAGCTTTATTTGTATTTATTCTTAAAGCTTTTTATGTTAAAATATCCAATAAGGAAAAGCAATGAAAGAAATTCTTATCACTAATGATGATGGCTATGAGAGCAAAGGACTTAAAAAACTCATTAAGATGTTAAAAAAAGAATTTAAAGCCAAGATCACCATAGTAGCTCCTGCTAGTGAAAAATCAGCTTGTTCACACTCCATAACCCTAACCAAACCTTTGCGTTTTGTTAAAGTAGGAAAAAGATTTTACAAACTTGATGATGGCACTCCTGCAGATTGTGTTTATCTTGCACTTCACGCACTTTATAAAACACGCTTGCCTGATCTTGTAATCAGTGGGATTAACAAAGGAGCAAATGTAGGTGAAGATATTACCTACTCAGGAACTTGCGCAGGAGCTATGGAGGCGGTTTTACAAGGAATTCCTGCTATCGCTCTTTCTCAATTTTATAAAAAAAGCGAAAAAGAAATAGACTATAAAAATGCTTTAAAAATTACCAAAAAAATCATTCAAAATATTTTTGATAAAGGTTTTCCTTTGGAAAAAAAAGAATTTTTAAATATCAATTTTCCTGCAAAATCAAAAATCAAAGGTATTAAAATTTGTAAAGCAGGCAAAAGGGTTTATAATTTTGAAGCCCACTCAAATGTCAATCCGAGAGGAGTGGAGTACTATTGGCTTGCAGCGGCGAATTTAGACTTTGAAGATGAGAAAAATAGCGATATTGCCTTACTTAAAAAAGGCTACGCTACAATAACACCTATAATGCTGGATCTTACAGCTTATGAAAGAATGAAAAAAGTTAAAAAATGGTTAAAGGCAAATGATGAATGATAGATTTACGCGTATAAAATGGCTAGTTGGAGAAGAAAAATTTCAAAAAATTTCACAAACAAAAGTTTTGGTTTGCGGACTTGGTGGAGTGGGTGGAATTTGCGTTGATGCGCTTTATCGTAGTGGTTTTAAAAACCTTACTTTAATCGATGCGGATAAATTTGAAATCACCAATCAAAATCGCCAAATTCATAGCGAAAATATAGGCGAAGAAAAGGCTAAAGTATTTGAAAGAATTTATAAGGCTAAAGGTATAGTTAGTAAAATCGATGAAGATTTTTTAAAAAATTTTGATTTAAGCGAGTTTGATCTTATCATAGATGCCATTGATGATATACCTGCAAAAGTAGCTTTAGCTCATCTTATAGATTTTAAAAAACAAATTTTTATCTCTTCAACAGGTGGAGCAAGAAAGCTTGATCCAACACGCATTAAAACTACAAGTATTTTTAAAACTCACGGCGATGCTTTAGCGAAAAAATTTCGTTATGAACTTAGAAAATCAGGCTTTAAGGGAAATTTTGATGTGGTATTTTCTGATGAAGAAGCACATTGTAAAGATTTAGGTTCTTTTATGGGTGTGACAGCTTCTTTTGGTTTGGCTTTAGCAAGTTTAGCAATGAGAAAAGTCTTATCAAAATATAAAGAGCAATGAGAAATTTTATTGTATTTATATTGTTTTTGAATATAGCCATTGGAGAGGATAAAATACTTGGTAATTTTTTTAAAGATTGTAATACAAGTGGGACTTTTATAGTCTTTGATGGAAAAAATTATGCAAGTAATGATTTTCAAAGAGCTAAACAAACCTTTTCTCCTGCTTCAACTTTTAAAATTTTTAATGCTTTAATTGCACTTGATAATGGTGTAGTTAGAGATACAAAGGAAATTTTCTATCATTATAAGGGTGAAAAAGTATTTTTGCCCTCTTGGAAACAAGATGCTAGTTTAAGCTCAGCCATAAAACGCTCTCAAGTGCCTGCTTTTAAAGAATTGGCAAGAAAAATAGGACTTAAAACCATGCAAGAAGGCTTAAATAAACTTTCTTATGGAAATACAAAAATTTCAAAAATCGATACCTTTTGGTTGGATAATTCTTTACAAATTTCTGCAAAAAATCAAGCTGATTTGCTTTTTAAACTTTCGCAAAATTCTTTACCTTTTTCCAAAAAAAGTCAAGAAGAAGTTAAAGAAATTATTCTTTTTAAGGAAGATAAAATCCAAAAAATTTATGCTAAAACAGGTTTTAATGATAATATCAATTTAGCTTGGATTGTTGGATTTGTAAAGACTGAAAACAAAATTTTATCTTTTGCTTTAAATGTTGATATAAAGGACATTAAAAATATTAAAATAAGGGAAGAATTGCTAGAAAAATATCTAGCAATCATAACAAACTAAAATAATCCTGCAATCTGATTTGCAATTTTATCTTCTAAAATAGGCGTAGCTTCAGGAAGTTTAAGTCCTGTTTTCACAGCTTCTGCAAAAATAATAGTATTTTTTTCTATATATTTGCCTTCATAAGTTTGTTGTGTATTATTGATTTGATTTGAATTTAAATGTCCTACTTTATCACTGCGAACATTTCCGCCAAAGCTATTTAAAAAGCCTGAGCTTTGGGAATCTCTTACGCTAGCTTGTCCGCTAACATTACCACTAGAAGTTAAAACTTTACCATCAGCTTTTTGCTTGATATTAATATCTACTTGCATTTGCCAAATTGTATCTTCGGTAAGTTTTCCTAAAAGTCCTCCTACTAAAGCACCTGCAGCACCTGCAGCAACCATACCTCCTGCACCGCCGCCATTATAGCCACTAACTGTCACACCCGTAACACCTCCTGCAACAGCACTGCCTACAGCATTATTTTCTTGTTTTTTATCGCAATATAAAATATTAGTACTTAAAATATAATTTGCTTTATCAGGATCATCTATAACTTTATATCCTTTAGCTTCCAAAGCACTTCTTAATTTAGGTTCTAAATTTACATCATGTCCGCTTGTATTTTTGATATTTAAAAATACAATTCTTTTTTCCTTAGCTACAGGATCAAGAAAAATACTTTGACTCATTGTTGCATTAGTTTGTAAAGTAGTTGTTAAACAACCTGTGAGTAAACTAACTGCCAAAACACTACTTAATGTGATTTTAAAAATTGATTTTTTCATGATTTCTCCTTAAAGTATAGAATTTTGTTTATTTTTGCGTTCTTGTTCTTCTTTTTTGATATAGTCTTTATAAAGTTTTTCAAATTGATTAGTTTTATAAGTTAAATACATCTCAAAACTTAAATGAGGTGATTCAAGTTCTATTTTACAATCTCCATCCTGTAATTTTACATAACGATTACCTACATAAGGTACTTCTTTTTTGATAATTTTATATTTTGAAAGCGAAGATAAAATATCATTAAAACGATCTTTATGAAATTTTAATTGCACTAGTGTTAATCTATTTTCTTTATCAAAAATAAAAAGAACTTTATCTTTTAAACCCTCAAGCTCAAAATCACTTGAACTTACTTCAATAATCTTACCCCCTGTGTAAATACTAGTACCAGCATTTGAAAAGTTCGGATATTTTTTTACAACTTCATCGAAATTAGCTTTACCAAGTTCTAAGCCAAAAGGCATGGGATTTGCAAATATAACAGTAGTGTAAAAAATGCAAAATAAAAATATTTTTTTCACAATTAACTCCTTTTTAAAAATGAAAAATC
This sequence comes from Campylobacter sp. BCW_6466, assembly GCF_001762835.1. Classification (NCBI taxonomy): domain Bacteria; kingdom Pseudomonadati; phylum Campylobacterota; class Epsilonproteobacteria; order Campylobacterales; family Campylobacteraceae; genus Campylobacter; species Campylobacter sp. BCW_6466. The sequence goes on along the minus strand of NZ_MJXO01000073.1, from coordinate 121,181 downwards.
AATTATAAAGACTTAAAGCTTAACAAACACTTATAAGTGTTTGTTATTTTACACTTGCTTTTTTATCATTCTAAAAATAACAATTTAGGTATTCAAATTGGAACAAGAATTAGATATTTTTTTTAATAAAATTGTAGAAAAAGTTAAAAAAGAAAGAAAAAAGCGAAAAATATCTCAGCTAATGCTTGCTAGCATTTTAGGACATAAATCACCAAATTATATTGCAAAAATAGAAACTAGAAAACATGGAGCAAATTATAATCTTGCTCATCTTTATCAAATTTCTAAAGAATTTGGTATAGACATCAAAGACTTAATGCCTTAAATTTTTCCAACAATAATAGGATTAAAAGCTTTTACTGAAAGTATGAGAGTATCGCCTATTTTTATATCTTGATAAGCTTTTAAAAATTCCTCTTCACTAAGAGTAATTTTAATAATGTCTTGATTTAAAAGCAAGGTTAAAACCACTAAAATATCACTTTTTTTAATTTCTAACAAAGTTGCACTCAAACGCAATTTTGCACTAATACTTGAATGAGTAAAAAATTCATTTTTAGGAAAATCCTTAATGATTTTTCCATTCCTAAGCTCTAAAATTCTATGACTTAACTTATAAATTTCAGCTAAATCATGACTTACCAATAAAGTACTTATCTTAAAATACTCTAAAATTTTAGCCAATTCATCTTGTAAATTGGCGCGCATTTTAAAATCCAAAGCGCTCAAAGGCTCATCTAAAAGCAAAATTTTTGGTTCCCTTGCTAAAGCTCTTGCTAAAGCTACTCTTTGTGCTTGTCCTCCGCTTAAATGTTTAGGATAAATTTTAGCCAAATTTTCAAGATCCATTAAGGCTAGAAGTTCCATAACCTTTGCCTTAGAACTAGCGGCATAGGCGATATTTTCTTTTACATTCATATTTGGAAAAAGCGCATAATCTTGAAAAACAAAACCAATTTTTCTTTTTTGCAAAGCTAAACTAAAATTTTTTGAAGAATCAAACCAAAGTTCATTATCTACTTCTATACGTCCAAATTCAGGTCTTATAAGTCCTGCTATGATTTTTAAAAGAGTGGTTTTTCCTGCTCCGCTTTCGCCAAAAAGTGCAGTAATTTTTCCTGATTCTATATCTTTTTTAAAATTTAAATCCAGCCTTCCTTTAGCAGTATTCATAGGATGATTGATATCAATTTTTATCATTGAAAACTCATTTTTTTATTGACAAAATAAAGACTAAAAAGCACCAAAAAAGAAAAAATAAACAATATAAAAGCATATTGATGTGCCAAGCTATAGTTTAAGATTTCAAGTTCATCGTAAATAGCTATACTAGCTACTAAAGTTTCACCTTGTTTATGTCCTCCTATCATCATCACGACTCCAAATTCACCCACAGTATGGGCAAAACTCATCGCACAAGCACTAAAAATTCCTGCTTTAGAATTAGGTAAAATCACTCTAAAAAGAGTATAAATTTTACTTTTACCTAAACTATAAGAAGCATCGAGCAAATTTGGATTGATCGATGAAAAGGCACTTTGCAAAGGATTTACCATAAAAGGCAAAGAAAAAATCAAAGAAGCAAAAACAAGACCTTCAAAACTAAAAACCAAAGAAAAATTAAAATATTCTTTTAAAACTTGCCCTAAAAAACTATTAGCCGAAAAAGTTACAAGCAAATAAAATCCCAAAACACTAGGAGGTAAAATCAAAGGCAAAGAAATAAAGCTTTGAAGGATTGTTTTAAAAGGAAAACGCACAAAACTTAACAAATAAGCTAAAAATACACCAATAAAAAAAAGAATAAAAGTCGTGATAAAAGCAAGTTTAAAAGTAAGATAAAGGGTTTGTAAAAAAGCTGAATCAAGCACTATGACTCCTTAATACAATATCATTTGCTTTTACAAAACAAAGCCATTCTTGATTTTCACAAAGTTCAAGTTCTAAGGCTTTTTCTTTGGTGATGATGCTAGAAAGCTCATTACCTTTAAAATCAAAAAATACCTGATACAAAAGTTCGCCTTTTTTAATTTTTGTAATTTTAGCCAAAAAAGAATTTTCAACACTTAAAAGAGTTTTACTTGTGCTAAAACAAAGCTCATGTTCTTTAAAAAGAAGTTCTACACTCGCGCCAATTTTTAAATTTTCTAAAGATTTTAATTCAAGCATTAAAACACTAAAAATCACTTCTTTAGAAAGTATTTTAACAATAACTATATCCTCTTGATTTAAAAGCTCACAAATTTGTCCTTTTATAAGGTTCATGGTGTGCTAAATCCGTATTTTTTGAAAATTTCTTTTGCTTTTGAAGAGCCAATAAATTCGCTAAATTCAAAGGCTAATTTTTTATCCTTAGCGTATTTTGTGATAACATAACTTTGCTCTAAAGGGCTAAAATACTTTGCATCAATTATAACAGCCTTACCCTTAGGATGATTGATAGAAGAAACTAAAGAATAAGCTACTATAGCTATATCTGCATTTTTACTATCTACATGTAAAACAGGCACTGAGATATTTTCACCTAAAACGATTTTATCCTTAAAAAGCTCATTTAAATCCAAATTTTCAAGCACTTCTTTAGCTGCTACTCCATAAGGAGCTACTTTAGGATTGGCTATGCTTAGATGCGTGATTTTACCCGCCTGTTCTTTTAAATTTTCAACACCTCCTTGGAGTAAATTTTCATCCAAGCTATATAAAGCCAAAACTCCCAAAACATAAACTTTTGGCTTTATTAAAGCATTTTTATTATCATAAATAGCCTTAGCATATTTAGTATCCGCTGAAAAAAAGAGATCAAATTCTCTTCCTTGTTTTAAAAGCTCATAATATTTTCCAGAAGCACCAAAAACCAATTCTATTTTATCTTCTGGATGTGTTTTCAAAAACTCATCTTTAACTTCACTCATTGCCTTTGAAGCTGAAGAAGCCACGAAAATGCTTAAATTTTGTGCATTTAAACACGAAACAAAAAACAAAATCCCAAAAAATACTATAAACTTTTTCATTTAGTTTTCCTTGTGTAAAAATTTAATTTTTGGATTATAACACAAAAAATTCATTTTATATCATTTTTGCATAAAATAAATACAGGATGATAAGTGAGTTTGTTTTGAAATTTTTCTTCAAATTCTTTTAAAAAACTTTTATTTAAAGGATAAAATCCTAAAGAATTTACACCGCTTAATTTTAAATGCCTAAAAACATCTAAAGCATTATCAAAGCTTAATTTTATGAGTTCTTGAGTAATTTTTACCTCATTAAAATAGACTTTAAAAATTTGCTCTAATTCATTTAAGCTAAAATATTTTAAACCAAAACCCGTGCTTTGCTTGATTTCTTTTAAATTTTGTTCTGCAAAAGTAGAAAGAAGTAAAATCCCATTTTGATTTAGCATATCCCTAAGACTTGGTAAAATGCGTTTTAAATCAAGCCATTGCAAAGTTGCATTTGAAACAATAAGATCAAATTTCTCTTTACTTAAATCCTGTTTTGCAATTTCATTCATATCAAAAATTAAAATATTAGAATTTTCTTTAAAGTCTAAAATATCGTTTTTTAAATACTCATCAAAAGTAATGAAATTTTGAAGTTTTTTGCTCAATTCACCCCTACCACAACCAAATTCAAACACTTTTTCAAAATGTGAAATTTTTAAATCTTTTAAAATTTCACAAAGTTTTAAACCCATGAAATCTTGCACTTTTGCATGTTTTTCATAATCTTTTGCTTTTAAAAAATTCAAAGCTCATCCCAAGTTTTAAAATGAAAAAAAGCAAAATGCGGTTCATCTAAAAAAATCAAATTTTTAAAACTATTTTTCAAGGCATTTGGTGGAAAAATTTCATCTTCTTTGCTTGAATAAACCTTATCCCAAAGCAAATTTTCTTCTTGTTTTGTTAAAGCAAAATCAAAAAGTTTTTCAAGCTCTATTTTCAAAACTTTTTCATCTTTGAAAATAAAATCTTTGGCTAAGCTTTTGCGTTCTTTAAATAAAGCCTCTTTAAAATGTTCTAATTTAAAATTTTGCAGGGTTTTTTTAAAAATTGTAAGATGAATTCCTTTTGATTTATCTATGCCTAAATTTGTGCCATTTATGGCTATTTTTTGTTTAAAATTAAGCTCTTTTAAAAGTCTATTTGCCACACAAACCCCCATAGAAAAAGCGATTAAAAAAAGCTCATCAAAAGCTTTGAAATTAAAATTTAAATCAAAATTTTCATAATCATAAAATAAAATCACATTTTTATCGCTTTTTAAATGCGAAAAATGACTAGGATGTGAAGCAAACCCTCCAAATACCACTATAAGTTTTTTTGAATCAGGATTTTTGCATAAAAATTCATATTTCATAAAAGCTCTATTATCCTTTCAAGTTCTTCTGTGTTAAGTCCTGCGTGCAAAGAAAAACGAATTCTAGCTGTATTTTTTGGTACGGTAGGTTCTTTAATCGCAGGAGCAAAAAATCCAGCTTTTTGGAATTTTTGTGAAATTTCTAAGGCTTTTTTATTTTCACCTAAAAGCAAGCAAATAATATAAGCATCACCTAAAACAGTGTGATTTTTTTCTTGCAATTTACTTTTAAAAAAAGTACTTAAAAGTTCTAATTTTTCTCTTTCTTTCTTAAAATAAGGCATTTTTTTAAAAATAAATTGCGTCCAAGCTACATTAATAGGTGGTAAGGCTGTAGAATAAATAAAAGCTCTAGCTTTGTTGATGAAAAATTTTTTATATTTTTCATCACATATCATACAAGCACCCATGGAGGCAAGGGCTTTTCCAAAGGTAAAAACCAAAAAATCCACTTCATTTTCTAAGGCTAGTTTTTTAACAAGCCCCAAACCTTCTTCATCAAAACAACCCACGCTGTGTGCTTCATCTATATAAAGCTTAATTTTATCATAACGTCTTTTAAGCTCACGCAAAGTTTTAAAATCGCTAAAATCTCCATCCATACTAAACAAAGCTTCGCTTAAAACGATGATATTTTCATATTTATCATAATGTTTTTGGATTAAACTCTCTAAATGATTCATATCTTTATGATGAAAACGAAAAAAATCAGCCCTGCCAAGTCTTAAGCCATCAATCATACTTGCATGAATTAATTTATCGGCTAAAAAAAGCGTTTTAGAAACGCTAGAAAGTGCTGCTATACAAGAGATATTTAGATGATAGCCACTATTAAAATGTAAAATTTCCTTATCTTTAAATTTAGTCTTTAAAAAACTTTCTAATTCTTCATAAATTTCAAAATTTCCACTCAAACTTCTTGAACTAGAACTTGAAAAAAACAAATCTTGCTCTTTTAAGGTATTTAAAAACTCAGCTTTTAACTCTTTAGAAGACGCCAAATAAAGATAATCATTTCCTGCTAAATTTAAAAGTTTTTGATTTTGCTTATAAACAAATTTATTTTCATGTTTTAAAGGCGTTAGAGTTCTTAGATTGTGATTTTGCTCTAGATCTTGCAAAATTTTTTCAAGCTTCATTTTTTTCCTGTAAATTTAAAAATTTAAAGTATTATTTTGCCAAAATATTTTTAAAAAAGAAGTTATAATGCAAAATCAAATCTTAAAAAATCTTGATTTAAAACACATTTGGCACCCTTGCACACAAATGAAAGATCACGAAACCCTACCTTTAATCCCTATAAAAACAGCAAAAGGCGTGTGGCTTTATGATTTTGATGATAAAGCTTATATGGATTGTGTGAGTTCTTGGTGGGTAAATCTTTTTGGTCATTGTAATGAAAAAATCGCAAATGCCATTAAAAAACAAGTTGATGAGCTTGAACATGTGATTTTAGCAGGTTTTACACATGAGCCTATCATCAAGCTTTCTACGAGACTTTGTGAAAAAGTGGGGCATGATTTTAATAAATGTTTTTATGCGGATAATGGCTCAAGTGCCATTGAAGTAGCACTTAAGATGAGTTTTCATTATCATTTAAATAAAGGTTTGAAAAAAAATAAATTTTTATCCCTAAGCAATTCCTATCATGGTGAAACCTTAGGGGCTTTAAGCGTGGGCGATGTTGCGCTATATAAAGATACTTACAAAGCCTTGCTTTTAGAGTGTTTAAGCACTCCTGTGCCACAAGGCAAAGACTATACTAAAGAGCTTGAAATTTTAAAAGATATTTTAGAAAAACACTCGAGTGAAATTTGTGCTTTTATTCTTGAACCCTTGGTGCAATGTGCGGGAAATATGCACATGTATGAAGTTGGTTTTATCGATGAAGCGATCAAGCTTTGCCATGCTTTTAATGTGCAAGTGATTTTTGATGAAATTGCAGTGGGTTTTGGACGCACAGGCACTTTGTTTGCCTTGCATCAATGCAAACAAAGCCCCGATTTTATCTGTCTTTCAAAGGGAATTACAGGAGGATTTATGCCTCTTTCTGTAGTGCTTACAAAGGATGAAATTTATAATGCCTTTTATGCACCCTATAGTGAGCAAAAAGCCTTTTTACACTCTCATAGTTATACAGGAAATACTCTAGCTTGTGTAGCAGCTAATGCGGTTTTAGATATCTTTGAAAATGAAAATATTTTAGAAAAAAATCAAATTTTAAGTACCTTTATCCAGCAAGAATTTTCCAAACTTAAAAAATTTGATTTTTTAGGAAATTTTAGAACTTGTGGAATGATTAGTGCTTTTGATATTTTAAGCCATAAACACGAACGCATGGGACTTTTTGTATTTCAAAAAGCCTTAGAAAAAGGCTTGCTTTTAAGACCTTTAGCAAATACGATTTATTTTATGCCTCCTTACATCATCACAAAAGAACAAATCGTTTATGTGGTGGAAAGTTTAGAGCAGATTTTTAATGAATTTTAAGTTGTAAAATTTCTTGCATTTGTTCTTTAAAATCTTCATTTAAAATGCTATTTTCATCAAAAAAATCAAGATTGATTATGGGAATTTTTGCATAATTTTTTATAAAATCATCTTGTAAGATATCTTTTTTACCCATCATCACAAGAGCTAAAATATTGATATTTCTTTGCTTTAAAGCTTCAATGCTAAGTAAAATATGATTAATACTTCCAAGATAGTATTTTGCTACTAAAATCGTAGGGTGTTTAAAAATATTTACAAAATCAATCATAGTGTAATTTTCATCCATAGGAGAAAAAAGCCCACCCGCAAGCTCAATAAGTAGGTTCTTACTTTTTGGTAAAATAATATCTAAGGCTTTATAATCAAGCTTTTCTTTGATTTTTCCAAGATGAGGAGAAGCTGGAGTTTGCAAAAAAATACCTTCTTTAAAAACCTTTGTTTTTGGGCTAAATTTTGCAATAAACTCGCTATCTGTTGGAGTTCCTGCTTGAATGAGTTTAAAATAATCATAGTTAAAATTCGCGCAAAAAGCTGCACTAAAATGTGTTTTTCCTACATCAGTATGTATTCCACTCACATAAATTTGCACAAAAAATCCTTAAGAAAGAAATTTTAAACCTACTGTACAAGCAATAATCACAGCGATTAAAAAAAGTTTTAAAAAACTTTTACTTTCTTTATAAAAAAGTACTCCTATCATTACCCCACCAGCAGTTCCAGCTCCTGTCCATATAGCATAAGCAACACTCATAGCGATATTTTGCATACTTAAGCTTAAAAAAGTAAAAGAAAATCCAAAACACACTATCAAAGCCAAAAGGTAAAGCTTGTTTTTAGTGCTCACAAGTTCTTTCATGATCACCACACCAAAAATTTCACAAGCAGTAGCTAAAAACAAATAAAACCATTCCATAACTAAGCTTCCTTGCTTACCCATTTAAGGGCTATAATGCTTAAAAGTAAAATCGCTATAAGCACAAGTTTAATTACAGAAACAGCCTCGTTAAAAATAAACATTTCATTTAAAACCACTCCTATAGTGCCAATGCCTACAAAAACACTATAAGTAATGCTTACTTCAAGTCTTTCACAAGCTTTTAAAAAACAAGTAAAAGAAATACAAACTCCAATGGCTGTTAAAATATAATGCCAAATTTCTGTAGAATATTTAAGTCCGCTTACCCAAAAGCATTCTATAATCCCACCTAAGATTATTAAAAACCAAGCTATATTGATATTGAATTTTTCATTCACATGAAGCCTTAAATTAACATAATTTATAAAACAAATTATATCTTAAAGAAATTAAAAGAAGCTATAAATTTACTTTTCCATAAGCCAAAATTAGATATAATCGAAGCTCATTTTTTAAGAAAGGACAAAAGATGTTAGAAGGTATCGTTAGAGAGAGTATCGGTAGAAAAGCTGCTAAAGCTTTAAAAAGAGATGGTTATCTAATCGCAAACATCTATGGAAAAGGATTAGAAAACATCAATGCCGCTTTTAAAGTAAATGAGTTTATTAAAGAAGTTCGTAAAAAAACTACTTTAATTTTTGATGTAAAAGTAGGTTCTCAAACTTTAAGCGTTGTAGTTGTGGATTATCAAAAAGATCCTGTAACTGCAGAGCTTAAACATGTGGATTTGAAAGTTGCACAAAAAGGTGTGATTTCTAAGTACATGGTTCCGGTTAAAATCACAGGAACAGCTATAGGTCTTAAAAATAAAGGTGTTTTAATCCAATCAAAAAGAAGATTAAAAGTAAAATGTGCAGCTGAAAATTTACCAAATTTCTTCGAACTTGATGTAAGTAAACTTGATGTGGGTGATGCTTTACTTGTTCGTGATATTGTAGTTCCTGCGGGAGTAACTATGATTGATGCTGATAGAGTAGCGGTTGTAGGCGTAGAAAAAGCTAGATGATTTTAGTCGTAGGGCTTGGCAATATAGGCGTAGAGTATGAAAATACCCGTCATAATGTCGGTTTTATGCTAATTGACTTGCTTTTAAAAGAAAGCAATTTTACAAATCTTACAAACTCTAAATTTAAAGGAGAACTTTTTAAAATAGGTTCTTCTTTACTTCTTCTTAAACCTAGCACTTATATGAATAATTCAGGACTTAGTGTAAAAGCAGTGAATGATTTTTATAAATGCGAAAGAATGATAGTTATCCATGATGATATAGATATAAATTTAGGAGCCTTGCGCTTTAAAAAAGGCGGTTCAAGTGGTGGACATAATGGGCTTAAAAGCATAGATACTTTATGTGGAAATGATTATGAAAGAGTGCGTATAGGAGTGGGAAAGGGTGAAAATGTGATTTCCCATGTTTTGGGCAAGTTTAAAGCCGAAGAAGAAATAACTTTAAGCAAAGTTTTAGAGCATACAAAAAAAGCTTTGCTTGAGCTTATTGAAAATGATGATTTGTCTGCTATATCATCTAAATACAGCCTAAAGGCTTAAGATGTGGATATTTTTTCGTTTTATTTCAGGGATTTATCTAAAAAATTTTTTTATTATATTTTTTTCTTTACTTGGTTTTTATTGTGGTATTGATTTGCTCTTAAATTTTAAAGATCTACCAAAAGCCGCAAATCTTGATTTGCTTTATATTATGTTTTTATCTTTCTCGGCAGTACCTTATGTATTACCCATTTCTTTGATTTTTGCCTTGGTAGTTTCTTTGATTTCCATGATCAGGGCAAATGAATTTGTAAGTCTTTATGCATTAGGACTGAGCAGAAATTATGTTATTTTATTTCCTTTTTTATGGGCTTTATTTTTTTGTTGTATTTATATAGGATTGAATTTTACTTCTTTTGCTTATGCAAATGATTATAAGAGAAATATTTTAAAAAATGGCACTATTATGAATCAAAGTGGAGAAGTGTTTTTGAAATTTAACAATAATTTTGTTTATATTTCAAAGATAAATCATGGACAAAATAGTGCTCAAAATATAAAAATTTTTAATATCAATGATTTAAATTTAAGCTCTTTTGTAAGTGCTAAAAATGCCCATTTTGAAGGTGAAAGTTGGATTTTGCGAGATGGTAATATTACATTATTACCTAAAAATTATGAACTTGCTAATGATGGTTTAAAGATACAAGATTTCTCCGAGCTTAAATCACTTGAGGGTTTTAAACCAAAGATTATAGAAGGGGTTGCTAGTAATAGTGATTATTCAATATCTGACGCACTTGAAAGTTTTGAGCTTTTTAAGGCGCAAAATGTCAATACAGATGCTCTTAAAATCAATCTTTATAAATTTGTTTTTACTCCTTTTTTTGCACCATTTTTAATGCTTATTATGTATTATTTTTTTCCTGTAATAGCAAGATTTTTTAATCTTGCTTTTGTAACTTTTATAGCTTTTGTAGTGACTTTGATGATTTGGGGAGTCTTGTTTTTGCTTACTAGATTAAGCGAAAATAGTGTGATTGCAAGTGAAATTGGCATTGTAGTGCCTATTATAATTTTGGGTTGTTTAAGTGCTTATATGTATTATAAGCATCGATAAATTAAGCTTTGTGTAGTAAAATTATAAAAATTAAAGGTTAAATATGGATTATAAACAATTAAAGCAAGAATTTAATACTCCTTTTTATATTTACAATTTTGATTTCATAAAAGAGCGTTTTTTAAATCTCAAAGAGGCTTTTAAGGCTAGAAAATCTCAAATTTTTTATGCTGTAAAAGCCAATTCAAATTTAAGTTTGTTGCAAATGCTTGCAAATTTAGATAGTGGATTTGATTGTGTGAGTATAGGCGAGGTAAAGCGTGCCTTAAAAGCAGGGGCAAAAGCTTATAAGATTATTTTTAGTGGAGTAGGAAAAACCAAAGAAGAGTTAAGACAAGCTTTAGAATATGATATTTTATATATTAACCTTGAAAGCGAAGCTGAAATGATGCTTTTAGAAAGTGTGGCTAAAGAACTTAATCTAAAGGCAAGAATTAGTATTCGTGTTAATCCAAATGTTGATGCAAAAACTCATCCTTATATTTCTACAGGATTAAATGAAAATAAATTTGGTGTTGAAATTGATATAGCAAGAAAAATGTATCTTTATACAAAAAATTCATCTTTTTTAGAGCCTGTTGGAGTGCATTTTCATATAGGTTCGCAACTTTTAGATATTTCTCCTATTCATGAAGCAGCAGCCATTGTCGCAAAACTTGTAAGAGAGTTAAAAGCCTTGCAAATCGATCTTAAATTTTTTGATATAGGCGGTGGCTTGGGTGTGGCTTATGAAAAAGATGAGTGTGAAGTTGATCTTTATAATTATGCACAAGGTATATTAGCACAACTTCATGGGCTTGATTTAACCATAGGAATGGAGCCTGGAAGGTATTTAGTTGCTAAAAGTGGAGAATTTGTTTGTTCAGTACTTTATGAAAAACAAAATAAAACCAAGCGTTTTGTTGTAGTAGATGGAGCGATGAATGATCTTATACGCCCAAGTTTATACGAGGCTTATCATGAAATAATCTTACCTTATACTCAAGCCCAAGAGAGTTTATGTGATGTTGTAGGTGGAATTTGTGAGAGTGGAGACTTTTTTGCTAAAGCAAGGTCTTTACCTAGCACTCAAAGTGGTGATATAATGGTTATTAAAAATACTGGAGCTTATGGTTTTAGCATGAGTAGTAACTACAATACTCGTAATAAAGTTTGCGAATTAGCCCTTGAAGAAGGACAGGTAAGATTGATCCGTCAAAGAGAAAATTTTGAAAATCAAATCGTTTTAGAAGAGAAATTTTTAAAGGCTTAAAATGTTTTTTTTAGATGTTCAAGGGACTTTAATTTCTGATCATGATAAGAGTTTAATCCATGGTGCTAAAGAATTGATCGATTTTTTAAATGCAAAAAATCTTCCTTATGTTATTATTACTAACAATACAAAAAAACTTGATTTTTTAGAAAAATTACAGCAAAAAGGATTGGCTATAAAAGAAAATGCTTATATTGATCCTTTTAGCGTTTTAAAACACCTTTTAAAACCTTGTAAAGTTGTGGCTTTTGGTGCAGATGAGTTTGTAAAAAGTCTTGAAAATCTTGGTTTTGAACTTGATTTTGTAAATCCTAGTGCTGTGCTTGTAGCTAGTTATGATGATTTTAAATTTAAAGATTTTGCTAGTATGATAGAATTTGCTAGAAGAGAAGTTAGGTTTATAGCTATGCACGAAACTAGCATTTATAAAAAAGATGGCAGGCCTTATCCTGGTGTAGGTAGCATTATGGCTATGCTTAAAAATGCTATTGATTTTAAATACGAGGTTGTGGGTAAGCCTAGCATTGCTTTTTATAAAGAAGCTTTAAATTTGATAAGAAGACAAAATTCAAAAATCGATTTTGAAGATATTAAAATCATTAGTGATGATTTTAGAGGAGATTTGCTTAAGGCAAAAGAACTCGGCATGAAAACCTTGTTAGTTTTAAGCGGCAAAATAAGCGACACAAAAGGGCTTGATACGGATTTGCTTGATGGAGTTTATCCTAGTGTTTTTGAGTTTTTAAAGGAGCTAAAATGCTAAATTTAGAAGAATTTAGAAATAAAATCGATGCGGTTGATGATAAAATTTTAGAACTTTTAAACGAAAGAATGACTTATGTTAAAAGCATAGGCGAGCTTAAACAAAGTAGCGGGGGAAGTATTTATCGTCCTGAGCGCGAAAGAGCCATTATCAATCGTTTAAAAAATGCAAATTTAGGACTTTTAGATCAAAATGCCATAGAGGCAATTTATCAAGAAATTTTTGCAGTTTCAAGAAATTTAGAAATGCCTCAAACTATAGCTTATTTAGGGCCTGAAGGAACTTATACTCATCAAGCAGCAAGAAGTCGTTTTGGAGCGATGAGTCGTTATATAGCCTTGGCTAATATCGAAGATGTTTTTAAAGAGTTAAGCAACAAAGAAGCAAAATACGGTGTTGTGCCTATAGAAAATAATACCGAAGGTGCAGTAGGTATTACTTTAGATTGTCTAGGTAGGTATAATGAGCTTAAAATTTTTGGTGAAATTTATATGGATATTCATCATTCTTTTGTGGGAATTAATGAAAATTTAAAAGAAATCAAACGTATTTATTCGCATCCACAAGGTTATAATCAATGTCGTAAATTTTTAGAAAGTCATGAACTTAGTGCTATAGAATTTGTTCCTTCAAAATCTACAGCTAATGCGGCTTATCTAGCTTCGCAAGATAAATATGCAGCAGCAATTTGCTCTAAAATAGCGGCTAAGCTTTATAATGTGCCTGTGCTTTTTGATAAAATAGAAGATAATGCAGCCAATAAAACAAGATTTTTAATTTTAAGCGATATTAAAAATCCTAAAATGCCAAATTGTAAAACTTCTATTTTAGCACACACAGCACATAAACCTGGGGGGCTTAGCTTTTTATTAGAGCAGTTTAAAAAAGAAAATATCAATCTTACCAAGCTTGAATCTCGTCCTGTAAAATCAAAAGAATTTTTACACAGTTTTTATATAGATTTTGAAGGGCATATTGATGATGAAAATGTAAAAAAAGCTTTAAAAGATATACAAGAGATTGTTTGGCTTGGATCTTATTTATCAGGAGAGAAAGATGAAATTTAATGAATTTTTAAATCATTTAAGCAATTATGAACCCGGCAAAGATATAGAAGTTATTGCTAAAGAATATGGCGTTAAAGAAGTGATAAAATTAGCAAGTAATGAAAATCCTTTTGGCACGCCACCAAAAGCTATAGAATGTTTAAGACAAAATGCAAACAAAGCCCATCTTTACCCTGATGATAGTATGATAGAACTTAAAAGCACATTGGCTCAAAAATACAAAGTTCAAAATGAAAATATTATTATCGGTGCAGGCAGTGATCAAGTGATTGAATTTGCTATACATGCTAAGTTAAATTCTAAAAATGCTTTTTTGCAAGCTGGAGTTACCTTTGCTATGTATGAAATTTACGCCAAACAATGCGGTGCAAAGTGCTATAAAACTCAAAGCATTACTCATAATTTAGATGAGTTTAAAAAGCTTTATGAAACGCACAAAGATGAAATTAAACTCATTTTCTTATGCTTGCCAAACAATCCTTTAGGCGAGTGTTTGGATGCAAGTGAAGTGACCAAATTTATTAAAGGTGTGGAGGAGGATTGTTTAGTTGTGATTGATGCAGCTTATAATGAATTTGCAAGTTTTAAAGATAGCAAAAAACATTTAGAACCTTGTGAATTGATTAAAGAATTTGACAATGTACTTTATTTGGGAACTTTTTCTAAGCTTTATGGATTAGGAGGCTTACGCATTGGTTATGGCATAGCTGATGCTAGTATTATTAGTGCATTTTACAAGCTTCGTGCGCCTTTTAATGTGAGCAATCTTGCTTTAAAAGCAGCAGTTGCAGCAATGGATGATGATGAATTTACTGAAAAAACTTTAGAGAATAATTTTTCTCAAATGGAGCTTTATAAAGAATTTGCTAAAAAACATAATATCAAAATCATTGATAGTTATACAAATTTCATCACTTATTTTTTTGATGAAAAAAATAGTACAGATTTGTCTGAAAAATTGCTTAAAAAGGGTATAATAATAAGAAATTTAAAAAGCTATGGTTTAAATGCTATACGCATTACTATAGGAACATCTTATGAAAATGAAAGATTTTTTACAGAATTTGATAAGATTTTAAGATAGATATAAATCAAATAAAAATATGTAAAATTCGCCAAACTAAGGGATGAGAATTAATGGATTTTAAAAATATGTTTCATCAAATTGGGCAACTTTATCAAAATTTAACTCGCAAGCAGCGTATAGTGATTGCTGCATCTATTGTAGTAGTGGTTGGGTTTTTGGTTTTTTTAGCTTTATTTCGCGGAAGTGGTAGTAATGCAAATAATGGATATGCAGTTTTAGTTGAAAATGTAAGTCCAAGTTCTTCTGCTGCAATTGTAGCTAAACTTGAACAAAATAATATTCCCTATAAATTAGAAAGTGAAAATAAAATTTTAGTTCCACAAGATCAGGTTTATCGTCAAAGAATGTTTATTGCAAGCGAAGGTCTTATAAAAGATAGTCGCGTGGGTTTTGAAGCTTTTGATACTCAAGCTTTTGGAGCTACAAATGAAGAACAAAAGGTAAAATACCAAAGAGCCATAGAAGGCGAACTTGCAAGAACTATTGAGACTTTAGAACCTATTCGTAGCGCTGTTGTACACATAGCATTTCCTAAAGATAGTGTTTTTACCGAAAGGCAAATTCCGCCTACAGCTTCAGTTGTTGTTAATGTTCGCGAAGGCTTAAAGCTTACTAGAAAACAAATTGATGGCATAAAAAATATTGTTTCAGCGGCGGTTCCAAAACTTACTAAAGAAAATGTTAAGATTAGTGATCAAAGTGGTGTGCCTTTAGATGAGCAAGAAGCATATGAAGATGATTTGGTTCGTGCGCAAATTAAATTTAAAAGTGATCAAGAAAAAGCTTTAGAAGATAAGATTATAGAAAATTTAGCTCCTTTTGCAGGTGGTATGGATAAAGTAAAAGTGAGTGTAAATATAGATTTTGATTTTTCCAAGCAAGAATCTCAAAGTGAAATTTATGATCCAAATCCTATAGTGCGTAGCGAGCAAACTTTAAACGAGGAAAGAACAGGTAGAAAAGATCCAGAAATTCAGGGTGTTCCAGGTGCTGTTTCTAATATAGGTCCTGTTGAAGGACTTGACAATAAGGGTCAAATTGACACTTATAAAAAAAATCAAGTTACTACGAATAATGAACTTTCTAAAACTATTACAAATACCAAAAAACAATTTGCAACAGTTTTACGCACTTCAGCAGCTGTTACTATAGATGGAAAATATCAAGATGTGGTTGATGAAAATGGGGATGTGAAAAGCGAATATGTTCCATTAACCAAAGAAGAGCTTGCAAGTGTTGAGAGTATAGTTAAAAATACTATTAATTTTAGTGCTACTAGAGGTGATAGTGTTGTAGTTCAAAATTTACCATTTCATCGTGAGTCGATTAGAGTTGAGAGTAAAGTTAAGACTTTTTATAATCGTTTTATTGAGCCGTTTATTCCACCGGTTAAGTATTTTATTGCAGCGATTTTACTTTTTATTTTTTACAAAAAAGTTATTACTCCATTTACTCAAAAAATGCTTGAAGATGTCGCAGCGCAAGAAGAAATGCAGCAAGGTCCAAATGCTGTTTTAGATGATGTTGAAGATACTTTGGAAAAAATGAATGCAGCAAGGAAAAAAGTTGAAGAACAACTTGGTTTTGGAGATAATTTCAATGAAGATTCTATCCAGTATGAGGTTTTGCTTGAAAAATTGCGTGGTTTGGTAAGTGATAAAAGCGAGGAAATTGCTGCACTTTTGCAAAATTTAATTCAAAACGATAGTGAATTTGGTGAAAAGGATATGTGATGATAAAGCTAAGTGAAGAACAAAAAATGGTCTATGATGATTTATCGATGCCTGAAAAGGTGGCGATATTTCTTATACAACTTGGCGAAGATGCAACAACTTCTGTGTTTTCACATATGGAAATTGATGTAATTACAGAAATTTCACGTTATATTGCTATGGCTAAAAATGTTGATAGATCCGTAGCTACTGCAGTTTTAGAAGAATTTTACACTCTGCTTCAATCAAATCAATATATTAAAAGTGGTGGTTTGGAATATGCTAAAGAAATACTTTTTCGTACTTTTGGGCCAGAGATTGCAAATAAAATTCTTGAAAAACTCACTAAAAGTATGGAGAATAATCAAAATTTTGCTTATTTGGCGCAAATTAAACCACAGCAACTTGCAGACTTTATTACTAAAGAGCACCCACAAACCATCGCTCTTATTTTGGCACATATGGATTCTATTCATGCGGCAGAAACTTTAGAGTATTTTAGTGATGAATTAAGGGCTGAGGTGGTTATAAGAATGGCAAATCTTGGCGATATTTCTCCAAGTATTATTAAAAGAGTTTCTGCAGTGCTAGAAAGCAAGCTTGAAAGTCTTACCTCTTATAAGGTTGAAGTGGGCGGCCCAAGAGCAGTAGCAGAAGTGCTTAATCGTTTGGGTCAAAAAGCAAGCAAATCAACCATTACTTATATTGAACAAAGTGATGAACGCTTAGCAGAGACTATTAAAGAGCTTATGTTCACTTTCGATGATATACAAAAACTTAGTACTCAAGCTATAAGAGAAATTTTAAAAGTAGCTGATAAGCGTGATTTAATGATAGGTTTAAAAGGCGCAAGTGAAGAGTTAAAGCAAAAATTCTTAGCCAATATGTCTACGCGTGCAAGCGAAGCTTTTCTTGAAGAAATGGGTTTTTTGGGTGCTGTGCGTGTTAAAGATGTTGAAGATGCACAAAGAAAGGTTGTTGAAGTGGTGCAAAAACTTGCAGAACAAGGTCTTGTTCAAACAGGCGATGCGGATGAAATGATAGAGTAGGTGAGAGATGGTTAATCGTAGCAATGTAATTTCTGGTGGGGCTTCTGATCAGCATGTTGTTGAAGGATATCGTTTTAAAGTTATTTCAGAATTTGATAATCATACAGGTGAAAAAAAACATACTCAAACTCCAGATGAAGAAAATGCTAATATATCTTTAAATGATGAAAAACCAGTCGAAGAAAATTATGCTATTGCCCCTACGCAAGCTGTTATGGAAACTCAAATTCCAACATTTCAACCAAGTTTTGTTGAAGATTTGCTTAAAAAAACAGATGAAATGTCAAGCAATATTATTAAACTTCAAATGCAAATAGAAAGTCAAGAGAATGAATTTAATAACCGCTTAAATTCAGAACTTGAAAATGCTAAAGAAAAATTTGCCAAAGAAGGTTATGAGAAAGCAAAAGAAGAATTTCAAAAGGAATTGAGTGATTTTAAAGATAAGTATTTAAAAAGTATAGCCAAGCTCGATAATGCTTGTGAAAATCTTGAAAATTTTATAGAAAAAAACGAGAAAGAATTAGCAGATACTGCTATAGATATCGCTAAAGAAGTAATCTTAAAAGAACTTGAACTAAATTCAAGTAAGATAGCTTATGCTTTGGCCAAAGATTTAATCGGCGAGCTTAAGGGTGCTAGTGCAATTGAGCTTAAGGTTAATGCAGAGGATTATGAGTATTTAAAAGAGCAATTTGATCAGAATGCTCATATTAAAATAAGTCTTGATGATGCAATTAGCAAAGGAAGTGTTATTATTATAAGTGACGCAGGCAATATAGAATCCAATCTTAACTCTCGTCTAACTAAAATTAAAAAAATGGTGAATAATGAGTAAAAAATTTGCCCATACTCAAGAAGAGTTAGAAAAGCTAAGTTTAAAAGAATTAGAAAATTTAGCAGCATCTATACGTGAAAAAATCATACAAGTTGTGAGTAAAAATGGTGGACATTTAAGTTCAAATTTGGGTGCTGTAGAACTTAGTATAGCAATGCATTTGGTTTTTGATGCAAAAAAAGATCCTTTTATTTTTGATGTGTCACATCAATCTTATACACACAAGCTTTTAAGCGGAAAAGAAGAAATATTTGATACTTTAAGACAAATCAATGGTTTGAGCGGTTATACAAAACCTAGCGAGGGAGATTATTTTGTAGCAGGGCATTCTAGCACCTCTATTTCTTTGGCAGTAGGTGCTTGTAAGGCCATTGCTTTAAAAGGTGAAAAGCGTATTCCTGTTGCTTTGATTGGAGATGGTGCTTTAAGTGCGGGTATGGCCTATGAGGCTTTAAATGAATTGGGTGATTCTAAATTTCCTTGCGTAATACTTTTAAATGATAATGAAATGAGTATTTCAAAACCAATTGGAGCAATTTCAAAGTATCTTTCTCAGGCTATGGCAACACAGCTTTATCAAAGTTTTAAAAAGCGTATTGCTAAAATGTTGGATATATTACCTGATAGTGCTACTTATATGGCTAAGCGTTTTGAAGAGAGTTTTAAACTTATTACTCCTGGGCTTTTGTTTGAAGAATTAGGGCTTGAATATATAGGGCCTATTGATGGACATAATTTAGGTGAAATTATTTCTGCATTAAAACAAGCAAAAGCTATGCAAAAACCTTGTGTGATACATGCTCAAACCATAAAGGGTAAAGGCTATGCTTTAGCTGAAGGAAAACATGCTAAATGGCACGGGGTAGGAGCTTTTGATATAGATAGTGGAGAGAGTGTTAAAAAAAGTGATACTAAAAAATCTGCTACTGAAATTTTTTCTAAGAATTTGCTTGATTTAGCCTCAAAATATGAAAATATTGTTGGGGTTACGGCGGCTATGCCAAGTGGAACAGGTCTTGATAAGCTTATAGAAAAATATCCAAATCGTTTTTGGGATGTGGCTATTGCAGAACAGCATGCAGTAACTTCTATGGCTGCTATGGCAAAAGAAGGATTTAAACCTTTTATTGCAATATATAGCACCTTTTTGCAGCGTGCTTATGATCAAGTGATCCATGATTGTGCAATTATGAATTTAAATGTGGTTTTTGCTATGGATAGAGCAGGGATAGTAGGCGAAGATGGGGAGACACATCAAGGTGTTTTTGATCTTAGTTTTTTAGCTCCTTTGCCAAATTTCACTCTTTTAGCCCCAAGAGATGAGCAAATGATGCAAAATATAATGGAGTACGCTTATTTACATCAAGGACCTATTGCTTTTCGTTATCCTAGAGGGAGTTTTATTTTGGATAAAGAATTTAATCCTTGTGAGATAAAACTTGGTAAGGCACAATGGCTTGTAAAAAATAATAGTGAAATTGCTTTTTTGGGTTATGGACAAGGTGTGGCAAAAGCGTGGCAAGTTTTAAGAGCCTTGCAAGAAATGAATAATAATGCTAATTTGATCGATTTAATTTTTGCTAAACCTTTAGATGAAGAGCTTTTGCGTGAGCTTGCTAAAAAAAGTAAAATTTGGTTTATTTTTAGTGAAAATGTTAAAATTGGCGGTATAGAAAGTTTAATTAATAATTTTTTACAAAAATATGATTTGCATGTAAAAGTTATTAGCTTTGAATATGAAGACAAATTTATTGAACATGGAAAAACAAGTGAGGTGGAAAAAAATCTAGAAAAAGATGTCAATAGTTTGTTGACGAAAGTTTTAAAATTTTATCATTAAATAATAAAAAATATTATTTAATATAAACTTCTTTTAATAAAAATTTTATTATTATTTCCACTTAAAAAAGCAAGGAATAAATACAATGGAATTACTACAAATGCTTAAAAAACATGAGTTAAAAGCTACTCCGCAAAGACTATGTGTTTTAAAAATTTTAAAAAGACATGAGCATCCTAATATTGATGAATTATATGCAGAAATTAAAAAAGAATACCCTTCAATCTCTTTAGCGACGGTTTATAAAAATCTTAATACTTTACAAGAACAAGGTTTAGTTGTTGAAATCAATGTTTTAAATCAAAAAACTTGTTACGATATTTATGAAGAAGAACATATTCATGTAGTTTGCGCCAAATGTGGTGGTATAGAGGATTTAAGTTTTAAAGATGCTAAGCTTTATGAATATCAAGAGCATTTAGAAAAAAAGATAGGCAATCTCGTCAATCATCTGTCCGTTTGTGCTTATGTTGATAGTTGTAAAAAGTGTCATTAAGCAAAATAAGGTTAAAATAGCCCATATATTTTAAGGGTTATTTTAATGGTTTATGAAATTCAAAAAAACTTTTTACTATCTGATTGCACTCTTTTAGAGAATTTAAAAAAAGATAATATACCTTTTCGAAATTCTAAATTTGAAACTTTTTATACTCAAATAACTTCAAATCATAGTGTTAAATTTCAAAGTTTTTGCAATGAATTTTATAAAATTACAAAATTTAATAATTCAATTTTAGAACAGAATCAAGAAGAGAAAATTTCTAAAAAAAAATTTGAAAAAGCTCGAAAAAAGATTATAGGAAAGAGCATTAAAAAAGAACGCTTCGAATTTAAATTGTGTTCTTTAAAAAGTTATATTGATATTTATGAAGAGCCTAAAATTTGTATTTTAAAAATATTTTTTCCAACGTTGGATAGTTCCAATGAATTTAAAATCCCTAAAGATTTTAAAATTCAAAAAGAATTACATCATGATTTAAATTCTAAACATATCGTTTTATATGGTTTTGAATATCAAAAGTTTGATATAGAGAAATGTTTTAAAATTATAGAAAAAAATCAGAATTTTAGCTTGGATTTTCCAAATTATATTAATGCTTATGATGGATTTAGGATTTTTTTATTTTATTTATTTAAAAAATTAAAATTTTATTGGACTTTATCTTTAGAGAGAAAAGATAAGCAAAGTTTATGTGAATTTTTATTTTATTCAAGAAGTTTGTATATAGTTTTATCAAGCATGAATACTATTTTAGATAAAAATTTGAGTAATATTTTGGCTTTAAAGTTTAAAGATATAACGAAAAAAACTCAAGATATTTTAGCAAGTGAAAATTCAAATCAAGATTTATTACTATTTTTAAGCGATGAAAAAATCCAAGATTTGTTTAATGATTTTGATTTTTTCATAAAGGAAAATTCTTTTTATGAAGGCGATTGCAAAGATAGGTTTTTTAAACAACTTGTTGCGTTAGAACTTAGAAAAAAAATTATTTTATTTAGAAAAAATATACTAAAAAATTTTGATTTAGAGCTTTTTGAAAATAGTTTTTTTGAATTGGCAATATTTTTAGAATATTTTTATCGTTTTTTAGAGATAAAAAATTTAAACAAACTTTATGAAAAATATTGCAAAGATAGAGATAAAAATATTTTTTCGAAAATAATCAATAATAAAAATAAATTTTGCAAATTGCTTAAAAAATCAAGTAAAAATTTGAAAATTTACAAAGGATAAAAATGCAAAAACAAGAAAAAATTATAGAAATGTTTAATCAAATTGCACCTACTTATGATAAGGCGAATAGAATTTTAAGCTTTGGAGCTGATGTAGCGTGGCGCAAAAAAGCTTGTCAAAGAGTGATGAGTTTGTATTTAAAAAAAGATTTAAAAATCGCTGATATTGCCTGTGGCACAGGGGATATGATAGAGATTTGGCAAGAGAGTGCTTTAAAAATGGAAAAAAATATTTTAAATATTAAAGGTATTGATCCAAGTAGTGGCATGCTAAATGTTGCAAAAGAAAAATTTCCAAATGTCGAATTTATAGAAGCAGGGGCGCAAAATTTACCTTTAGAAAGTCAAAGTTTAGATATTTTAAGCATTAGTTATGGCATTCGCAATGTTGTAGAAAGACAAAAAGCCTTAAGTGAATTTGCTAGAGTACTTCAAAAAGATGGTATTTTGGTAGTTTTGGAATTTACAAAAAGAGAAAAGGGTGGATTTATAGCAGCTTGTAGAGATTTTTATCTTAAAAATATTTTACCAAGTATAGGTGGGATAATCAGTAAAAATAAAAGTGCTTATGAGTATTTGCCAAACTCTATTGAAGGATTTTTAAGTAAGGAAGAATTCATCTTAGAACTTAAAAATGCTGGTTTTGAAATGCTTGATTATAAAAGTTTTAGCTTTGGCGTGAGTTCAATGTTTATAGCAAAAAAACTATGACACCAACAGAATTAAATCTTAAAGCAAAGGCTTTATTAGAAACACATTTTGATGATATAGTTTTAAGTGGAGAAATTTCAAAAATTACTTTGCATGGTTCAGGGCATTGGTATTTTGATTTAAAAGATGAAAGATCAAGCATTGCTTGTGCTATGTTTAAAGGAGCTAATTTAAAAGTCGGGTTTAAACCAGCGGTGGGGGATTTTTTAGAGCTTTGTGGAAGTGTGAGTTTATATCCTGAAAGCGGTCGTTATCAATTTATCGCTACTAGTATGAAAAAAGCAGGTTTTGGGGATTTAGAAGCACAGTTTTTGGCTTTAAAAGAGCGTTTGCAAAAAGAAGGACTTTTTGATCCACGCTTTAAAAAATCTTTGCCAAAATTTCCTAAAAAAGTAGGCATTATCACTTCAAAAACTTCTGCTGCTTTGCAAGATATGTTAAAACTTATTCATCAAAAAGAATATTTTTTGGCAAAAATTTATATTTTTGATGCTTTAACTCAAGGAAATAATGCTCCTTTTTCTCTTATACAAGCTTTAAAAAAAGCCGATGATATGGATTTAGATGTTCTTATTATAGCACGTGGTGGAGGAAGCAGGGAAGATCTTTTTTGTTTTAATGATGAAAATTTAGCAAGAGAGATTTTTAAAGCAAAAACTCCTATCATTTCAGCCATAGGACATGAGATTGATTATGTTATTAGTGATTTTGTTGCAGATTTTAGAGCTCCAACGCCCTCAGCTGCTATAGATACTTTGTTTTATTCTAAGTTAGATATAGAGCAAAGTTTGGATTTAATGGAAGAAAAATTAATGCAACTTTGGAATCATAAAATACAAAATTATGAAAATTTGCTTTTAAATTTAAGCAAATTTTTCAAATTTAATTCTTTGCCAAAAATAATAGATGAAAAAATAAAACAAAGCCATAATATAGAAAAGCAATTAAATCATCTACTGGCAAATCAAATGCGTTATAATGAATTAAAATTAGATAAATTGCAAAATGCTTATTTGCAACATGAGAATTTTTTTAATAAAAGCAAAAAGTTTATTTGTATCAGAAAAAATGGTAAAATAGCAAATTTAGAAGATCTTAAGAGTGATGATATCGTTATTTTAAGTTCTCAAACTTCTCAAAAAGAAGCAAAAATTTTATAAGGATAAATTATGAGAAAAATCAATTTCAGTGCAGGGCCATCGACTTTACCTTTAGAAATTTTAGAGCAAGCTCAAAAAGAACTCTGTGATTATCAGGGTAGGGGTTATTCTATAATGGAAATTTCTCACCGCACAAAAGTATTTGAAGAAGTGCATTTTGGAGCACAAGAGAAAGCTAAAAAACTTTACGGGTTAAATGATGATTATGAAGTATTATTTTTACAAGGTGGAGCAAGTTTGCAATTTGCTATGATTCCTATGAATTTAGCTTTAAATGGGATTTGTGAATATGCAAATACAGGAGTTTGGACAAAAAAAGCGATTAAAGAAGCACAAATTTTAGGTGTCAATGTTAAAACCGTAGCAAGTAGCGAGGAAAGTAATTTTAATCATATTCCTAGAGTGGAATTTAGCGATAATGCTGATTATGCTTATATTTGTTCTAACAATACTATTTACGGCACTCAATATCAAAATTATCCTAAAACTAAAACTCCTTTGATTGTGGATGCATCGAGTGATTTTTTTTCTAGAAAAGTAGATTTTTCAAATATTGCTCTTTTTTATGGCGGAGTGCAAAAAAATGCTGGAATTTCGGGTTTAAGTTGTATTTTTATCCGTAAAGATATGTTAGAAAGATCTAAAAATAAACAAATTCCTAGCATGTTAAATTATTTGACTCATGCTGAGAATCAGTCCTTGTTTAACACGCCTCCAACCTTTGCTATTTATATGTTTAATCTTGAAATGGATTGGCTTTTAAATCAAGGCGGACTTGATAAAGTACATGAGAAAAATTCTCAAAAAGCTGCTATGCTTTATGAGTGTATTGATTTAAGCAATGGATTTTATAAAGGACATGCAGATAAAAAGGATAGATCTTTAATGAATGTGAGTTTTAATATTGCTAAAAATAAAGATTTAGAGCCTCTTTTTGTAAAGGAAGCCGAAGAAGCTGGAATGATAGGACTTAAAGGACATAGAATTTTAGGGGGAATTCGTGCAAGTATTTATAATGTGCTTAATTTGGATCAGGTAAAAACCTTGTGTGAATTTATGAAAGAATTTCAAGGAAAATATGCATGATAAAGCGTTTTGATGAGTGCGATAGAATGTCGCAAATTATTGTTTTTGATAAATATTTTAAGACTGCAGGACAAGTGGCTTTTGAACCTAGCGGAGATATTAAAAAACAAACTAAAGAAGCGCTTGCAGAACTTGATGCTTTGTTTGAAAAAATAGGCGCAAACAAAGGAGATTTGATTCAAATTCAAATCTGGTTAGCTAATATGCAAGATTTTGATGCAATGAATGAAATTTATGATGCTTGGATTAAAAATTATCCTAAACCTGTTAGAGCTTGTGTAGGAAGTGCTTTAGCAGAGGGTTATTTGGTAGAAATTCAAGCTTTTGGAAAGCTAAGAGAGAATTAAAAATTCTCTCCTCCAAATTTTAAAAGCGCAGATCCCCAAGTAAAACCACCGCCAAAAGCATCTAGCAAGATCAGATCTCCTTTTTTAAGTCGACCTTCTTCATAGGCATCATTCATTGCCATAGGTATAGAAGCAGCTGAAGTATTGCCATATTTTTGTACAGTGATCACACATTTTTCATCGCTTAGATTGAGTTTTTCTTGGACGGCTTTAATGATGCGTAGATTAGCTTGATGAGGAATAAAAAGATCAATTTCTTGTGCTAAAATGTTATTTTTAGCTAAAATTTCTACAACATCATTGCTAAGCGTGTTTACTGCTATTTTAAAAACTTCATTGCCCCTCATTTGCATAGAAAGTGTTTGGCATAGGCTTGATTTTTGCGATCTTTGAGTCATTAAAAGATCTCCATAATTACCATTGCTTGCAGTATGTACATCAAGGATATGATTTTCATTGTCCAAACTTACAACTCCAGCACCCGCACCGTCTCCAAAGAGTATGCAAATGCTTCTGTCATTGTAATCCATAATTGAACTTGTTTTTTCAGCTCCTATGATTAAAACATTTTTTTTCAAACCACTTTCTACTAAGGCTTTAGCTTGTTCAAGTAAATAGATAAAACCAGAACAAGCTGCTGAAATATCAAAAGCACTAATATTTACAAGTCCTAAATTTGAAGCAATTTTACAAGCCGTTGAAGGCATAGTAAAATAATCAGGACTTAAAGTGGCTACAAGAATTGCATCAATATCTTCAGGTTTTAAATTTGCTCTTTCTATGGCTTTTAATGCAGCTTTTGTGCCTAAATCGCTAGCATTCTCATTTTCACCAGCAATGCGTCTTTCTTTAATGCCTGTGCGTCTAGTGATCCATTCATCGGTGGTATCTACCATCTTTTCAAGATCAGCATTGCTTAAAATTTTTTCTGGAATATAAGAAGCTATACTTTTAAGACTGGCTTTAAGCATTGTATTTCCCAAGTTCATTTTCTATAAGTTCATTGATATGAGACTGGCTAAAATTTATAGCTTGAAAAATTGCATTTTTAATAGCTCTAGAATCGCTTTTTCCATGACTTATGATTACACAGCCATTAACTCCAAGAAGGGGTGCTCCGCCATATTCTTGCCAATCTATGTGTTTTTTTAATTTTTTAAAAGATGGCCTCATAAGTAAAGCACCTATTTTAGAAATAAAAGATTGCTTTACTTCGTTTTTTAGAAGCTGAAAAATAGCTGTTGCCACACCTTCACAAGCCTTTAAAATAACATTTCCATCAAAACCATCGCAGATTAAAACATCTATTTCACCATTGAAAATATCTCTACCTTCAGCATTGCCTATAAAATTTGGAATTTTTTTCATAAGCTGATGACTTTCTTTGGTAAGTTCATTGCCTTTGCATTCTTCTTCACCATTAGAAAGTAAAGCAAGGCGTGGTTTTTGAATTTGCATAATTTCTTTAGCATAAACTTCACCCATTATGGCAAATTGAAATAAATTTTCAGCTTTACAATCTGTATTAGCTCCAACATCCAAAAGTAAAGTTTTGTTAACGATATTTGGCATTAAAGTGGCAATAGCAGGTCTTGAAATACCTTTAAGTCTTCCAAGCCTTAAGGTAGCCAAAGACATACTTGCTCCACTATGACCCGCTGAAACTACAGCATCTACTTTTTTTTCTTTTAATAAATTAATAGCTTTGTATATGGTTGTTTCTTTATTTTTTAAAGCATCTGTGGCATTTTCATTCATCGAAAAAATTTCACTAGCTTCTTCGTATTGTATATATTGCTCTAATTTTTTTGGTATTAAAGGTTTTAGAATTTTAGAATTTCCCACTAAGATAGCGTTAAAAGGTTTTGCTTCTAGTGCCTTTAAAACGCCTTCTATAATGGGTTTTTCTCCAAAATCACCACCCATTGCATCAATGGCAATGTTAATCATTGATTTTAATATTCCTTAGTTGTTGGATTCGCACGGTGAGGCATTTTGTAGCTTCCATCTTTGTCTTTTATAGGCATAGGAAGACTAACTTTATAGTGAGTTCTGCGTTTAGCTGCACGAGTTTTGCTCACTCTTCTCTTTGGTACTGCCATTTTTTCTCCTTTATAAAATTTAATTAATTATTGCAATTTATGCAATAAAAATAATCACTCAAATAAGCTTCAAGCTCGCTGATAGCAACTTCTATTAAATCAATATGTCCATCGAAAAATTCTATAGTATTGCTCAATTTGTTTGCTTCATCTTTAAAAATACCATCACTTGCAAAAAGTTCTAAATTTTCTTTAATTTCAAGTTCTAACTCAGTTCCACAACTATCACAAGGTCTATAGATAAAACCTTGCATAATAGCATTTATTTTAACAAGCTTAGGATTTATTTTTACTAAATTTCCTTCAAAAATCATATTCTCAAGATTAAGTTTAAAAGGATATTCCTTTATGTTAATCTTAGAAAAAGGGATTTTCATTTAGCAAATTTCGTTTGGTTTAAAGAAAAATTCAACTTCTATTTTTGCATTTTCCAAGCTGTCGCTTCCATGAACAGCATTAGCATCAATACTCTCAGCAAAATCGGCTCTAATTGTTCCTGCTTTAGCTTCTTTAGGATTTGTCGCTCCCATTAAATCTCTATTTTTTAATACAGCACCTTCTCCTTCTAGTACAGAAACAACAACAGGACCGCTAATCATAAATTCAATCAAGTCTTTAAAAAAAGGTCTTTCTTTATGAACAGCATAAAAATTTTCAGCTTGTTCTTTGCTAAGTTGAACTTTTTTCATTGCAGCGATTCTTAATCCATTGCTTTCAAAACGATCTAAAATTTTTCCTATAACACCTTTTTTAACAGCATCAGGTTTAATTATAGATAAAGTTTTTTCCATCTTTGTAATAACTCCTTATTTTAATAAAGCTTAAAATTATACTTGAATTTGTTTAAAGAAAGTTAAATTAAAAGAAAAAGCTAGGAATCTCTAGCTTTTTCTTTTTTTAAAATTATGCAAAAACTGGAGTGTCCCCACTTCTCATATCAGCGCCAATATTATCACGACTTGGTTGTCCTGATTCTACAGCACTCCAAACTATACATCCATCTGTTGGGCAAGCGCTAGCACAAGCTGGTTGATCATTATGTCCTACGCATTCAACGCATTTGTTTGCATAAACATAATATCTATCTTCACCTTCTGGATTGTTAGCATCATCAACGATAGCACTCACTGGACACTCATCAATACAAGAACCACAAGCAATACATATATCTGTAATTTTTACAGCCATTTTTTCTCCTTTTTAATATATAAGATTTAAATGATTTTAGCATAAAATTCTTAAATAAGGTAAATTTTGATAATCAAAAATTTACCTTATTTGATAATAATTATAACTTTCTTAAATTTTTAATATTATTTTGGATATTTAAAAAAAAATAAAGATTTAAACGATATAATTTCGTTATCAATAAAATTTATTATTTAGGAGAAAATATGATAGTTACTAAAAAAGCTTTAGATTTTACTGCTCCAGCGGTATTAGGAAACAATGAAATTGTTCAAGATTTTAATCTTTACAAAAACATAGGCCCAAAAGGAGCGGTAGTATTCTTTTATCCAAAAGATTTTACTTTTGTTTGTCCTTCAGAAATTATAGCTTTTGACAAAAGATATCAAGAATTTAAAAACCGCGGTATTGAAGTAATTGGAATTTCAGGAGATAATGAATTTTCACATTTTGCTTGGAAAAATACTCCAGTAAATCAAGGTGGTATTGGTCAGGTTAAATTTCCGCTTGTTGCTGACTTAACTAAGCAGATTGCTAGAAATTTTGATGTACTTTATGCAGAAGCAGTTGCCCTTCGTGGTTCGTTCTTGCTTGATGCTGATGGAACAGTTCGCCATGCTGTGGTTAATGATTTACCACTAGGTAGAAATATAGATGAAATGTTAAGAATGGTTGATACTATGCTTTTTACAAATGAGCATGGTGAAGTTTGTCCTGCAGGATGGAATAAGGGCGATGAAGGTATGAAAGCTAACCCTAAAGGCGTGGCTGAATATCTTGGTAAAAACGAAGCTAAACTTTAATTTCTTAGTATAAAGCCTCTTCATGAGGCTTTTTCTTCATTTTTATTCTTTAATTGAAATTCATAAATTTTCTACTATAATTTTACACACATATTAAAATTTTTACTTAGGCTAAAATATGGCAGGCGAAGATCAAGAAAAAACAGAAGAACCCACGTCCAAAAAGATAGAAGATGCGCGTAAAGAAGGTAATGTTCCAAAGTCTCAAGATGCGGCAGCTATTGTAACTTTGATAATTGGAGTAACTATAACTTTACTTATGATGAGTTTTATGGGCGAGAGAATTGTAAATTTATATAGATACTATCAAAGTTTTATTGGTGTTGAATTTGATTTGCGTATTATTCAAGCCATTATGATTAAAAGCATTTTTGAGGTTTTAATTATTCTTGCACCTATTGTTTTAAGTATTATGATTGCTGGGGTTTTGGGAAATATTATGCAATTTGGTTTTATTTTTACAACTAAACCTATTATGCCAAATTTAGGAAAAATCAATCCTCTAAAAGGTTTAAAAAACCTTTTTTCATTGAAAAAAATTGTTGAAAGTATAAAAATTATTTTAAAAGTGGGTATTGTTTTTACTATAGCTTTTATAGTTTTACTTAAATTTATGCAAGAGCTTCCAAGAGTTGAGCTTTATACTATGGTTGCACAGCTTACTTGGCTAAGAGACAGAGCTATTGTTTTAGCAGCTATTGTTATAGTTGCTTTTTTAATTATTGCTGTTTTAGATGTTTTTTTGGTGCGTTTTCAGTATTTTAAAGGTTTGCGTATGAGCAAACAAGAAATAAAAGATGAGTATAAACAAATGGAAGGAGATCCTCAAGTTAAAGGTAGAATTCGTAGACTTCAAATGGAAGCTGCGCGTCGTCGTATGGTTCAAGATGTTGCAGGTGCGGATGTGGTGATCACAAACCCAACGCATTATGCCGTAGCTATTCGTTATGATACAAGTAAAGAACAAGCCCCTAGGGTTGTTGCCAAAGGAGTGGATTTTCTCGCGCTTCGCATAAAACAAGTTGCCTATGAAAATAATGTTGTAGTTTATGAAAATCCTCCTTTAGCAAGGGAGCTTTATAAAGCTTGCGATGTTAATGATCTTATTCCTAGGGAAATGTTTAAAGCTGTAGCTGAGGTGCTAGGATTTGTTTATAATACAAATAATAAGAGTCGTTTAGCTGGTCAAGTAAAAAAAGGAAGCTAAAACTTTTAAGGTATTTTAGTTCCTATTTTGTTAATAAGCTCAAGAACCGATTTTTGAGTACTTGTATCTGCTGTATCGACTTTAAAATATATTTCTACTCTATTATTTTCTAAGGCTTGCGGATTTCCATTGATGGGATTATTAAGCCCATAGCTTTTAATGCTAATATTTTTTAAATTTGCTCCACCTTCTATAAAATATTTTAATACATTTTCTGCTCTTTGGTAGGCGAGCTCATAACTTCTTATAATAGAGTCGCTATTGTCTGTATAGCCTCTAATTTCTATTTTTGCTTGAGGTGGTAAATATGTTGTTAGTTCAGCCATACGTTTTAAATAATCTTGTATATCAGCTGAAACAATTTGAGCGCTACCTCTTTCAAATTCAACTTTAGATGGAAGGTTAAGAGCAATCTGATTGTCGCTTTGATCTAGAGCTGCTTGAAGACGTTTGATAGTTTCTTGCTGTGTCATAGTCATTTGTTTTAACGATTTGAGTTCATCACTTTCTTCTTTTGCTGCACCTTTATATTTTTCTTGGGTTTTACTCTCTTCTTTGACTGTTTGAGTAGAGGTATAATCAAAGATTTTAACAAATTCGGTTTTTAAAGCCTCTACTTTAGCAGGATTTGTTTTGGAAATTGCCCAAAGAGCAATAAAAAGTGCCAAAAGCAAACTTAGAAAGTCTGCATAAGGCACGGCCCATTTTTCACCTGCAGGACATTCTGGACATTTATGTTTTTTAGCCATTTTTAACCTTTGTCAAATTGTGAAATTTTTGGATCATCGTGACTTAAGAAATTAAAAAGCTTAGCTTCCAAATCTCTAGGGTTTGCACCTTCTGCAATTCCTTTTATGGCTTCAGTGATGACAATTTGCTCTTTTACAAGATCCATTCCATTAGCTTTCATTTTTCTTCCCCAAGGTGCAAAAAGCGCATAAGCACCAAAAATCCCAGTAACCGTAGCTGTAAAAGCACCTGAAATACCCGCTGCCATTGCTTGGGGATTGTCTAGCAATTTAAGAGCTAGAATAAGACCAAAAACCGCTCCAACAAGTCCCATGGTAGGGCAAGTTTCTCCAAATACTATCCAATATTCTGCGCATTCTTTATAATGCTCTTCAAGTTGTTCGGTTTGTATTTCCATGCTTTCGTGAATTTCTTCAAAGCTTTTACCGTCTACAAGCATCATCATAGCATTTTTTAAAAATTCATTTTCAATCTCATTGGTTCTTGATTCTAATGCTAAAAGTCCATCTCTTCTTGCAATAATAGCAAATTCTATTAACTGGGCTATCCTTTCAGGTAGATTTACGCCAGAGCCTTTAAAGACAACTTTGAGTTCTTTATAAGCTGCTTTTACAATTTTTTTATGTGTAGAAGTCATTGCACAAAATGCAGCTGTTGGCATAACTATAAGAAAGGAAGAAAGATGTATAACATGTAAAGGATTACCACCTTCTAGTATATCTCCTACTGAAATACTAGTAACTGCAAGCACCATTCCCAGTATGGTTGAAAGATCCATATAAATATCTCCTTGATTATTTTAAATCGCCCCAATTTTTGGCAATACTTGAGCTTGTTTTTAATTTTACTTTTAATTTTACTATATTTTCCATAATATCTCTAGTTTTTTTTACAAAATTTTCACATAAATCATCTTTTACTTCAAAAATTAATTCATCATGAATTTGTAAAATAAGCTTTTTGTCTTCATTTAATTCTTTATTGATTTCTAGCATTGCAAGTTTGATTACATCTGCTGCTGAACCTTGCAAGATTGAATTAATGCTTTCTCTTTCATACATGGCAATTTGCATAGGTTTTGCATTTTCAAAATCAAAATAACGCTTGCGACCGCTTAAAGTAGTGATAAAACCATTTTGTTTAGCTTCGTTTTTAACTGTTTCAAAATATTTTTTAATGCTAGTAAAATTTTCAAAATATTTTTCTATGTAAGATTTGGCTAAATGAGCTTCTATTTTTAAATTTTGACTTAAAGTTTTATAGCCCATGCCATAAATAAGTCCAAAATTTATACTTTTTGCAACACTTCTGGTTTCATAATTGCTTTCTCCAAAAATCATTATAGCTGTTCTTGCATGTATATCTTCATCATTGGCAAAAGCATTTAAAAGTTTTTCATCTTCGCTAAAATGCGCAAGCATTCTCAGTTCGATTTGGGAATAATCAAGAGAGATAAAACTAAATCCATCTTTAGCTACAAAACAAGATTTATAATCTTTTGCGTATTGTCCGTGTGCAGGAATATTTTGCAAATTTGGATCTTTAGATGAAAGGCGACCCGTTGCAGTGCCAGTTTGTAAAAAACTTGAATAAATGCGTGAATTTTTATCTTTTAACGCTAGTTTTAACAAAGGTTCGCAATAAGTGGAATAAAGTTTGGCAAGTTCTCTATAATCTAAAATTTTAGCAATTACAGGATGTTTATCTAAAAGTGCATTTAAAACTTTTTCATCGGTAGAATATCCTGTTTTTCCTTTTTTTCCACTTGGAAGTTTAAGTTTTTCAAAAAGTATATCACCTACTTGTTTAGGTGAGTTTAAGTTAAATCTATCCTCACAAAGAGTATAAATTTCTTCACTTAAATTTTTGATTTCATTTTCAAATTTTTTCATAAGGACTTCAAGTGCATTTGTATCAAGCTTTATGCCATTTTCTTCCATCATCATAATGATTTTAATGAAATCAAATTCACAGTTTTTAGCAAGTTCTAATAAAGGAGTTTCAAGATTTTTTAAAAAATAAAGATAAAATCTTAACGTGATATAAGCATCTTCTGCTGCGTATTTGCAAGCTTTTTCAAGTTCTACGCTTGCAAAATTTTCTCCTTTTTTAACAAGACTTTCAAAATGTAAGGTTTCATAATTAAAAAGTCTTAAGGCTAAATCATCCATATTTACTCTTAAAGAAGGATTTTTAAGCCATGCTAAAATCATTGTATCTGCGTATTTTTGAGGCAAATTTAATCCAAAATTATTTTGAATGATTTTAAAATCATATTTGAGATTGTGCCCTATAACAAAATGATCAAAGATTAGTTCTATAGCTTTTTTGGCACTTTGCAATGAGATTTGCTCACCTACTCCAAGATAATTATGAGTTAAAGGCACATAAAAGGCTTCGTTTTCACTCATACAAAAACTAAAACCAACAATTTTTGCCTCTTTTGTATCAAGTCCTGTAGTTTCGGTATCAAAAGCAATAATACTTTCTTTATCAAGAGTATTTAAAATTTCAAAAAGTTTGTTTTCATCTTGTATTAAAGTGGCTTTAAAACCTAAATTTTTATCTTTATTATCAGGATTTTGACGCAGTTTTTTAAGCAAAGCATTAAGTTCGTAATGTTCTAAAATTTCAAGTATTTTTAAAAGAGGTTCTTCATCAGGATAAGTGGCTTTTTCTATGAGATTTTGCACTTCTAAATTGTCATACAAAGAAGCTAATTTTTTGCTTAAAAATGCATTTTCCTTACCCTCTAAAAGCAAGTTACGACTTCTTTCGTTGCGTATTAGAGTTAAATTTTCATAAATTCCTTCTATGCTGCCAAATTCATCAAGTAAGGTTTTGGCTCCTTTTGCGCCTATACCTTTAACGCCTGGAATATTATCAGAACTATCTCCGCAAAGAGCTAAAAAATCTCTGATTTGATGAGGTTTTACTCCGTATTTTTCTAAACACGCTGCTTCATCATAGTCGTTTTTAGAAATAGGACTGTAAATGCTTGTTTTACCATCTTTTATGAGTTGATAAAGATCTTTATCTTGAGTGATAATGCGTACAAAAATATCCCTATCTTCACAAGTTCTTACAAAAGAAGCGATGATATCATCGGCTTCATAACCTTCCCTAGAAACGCTTATAAAACCCATTTTTTCTATCATCTCTATGCAAATTGGAATTTGTTCTAGAAGTTCAGGTGGTGGTGGAGTGCGATTTTGTTTGTAGTTTGGATCAATTTCGCTACGAAAAGTTTTTCCTTTGGAGTCTAATGCAAAAACAATATAATCACTTTTGTGTTCATTTTTTAAGCTATAAATAAAATTTGCAAAACCGCTAATCATTCCACTAGCTTGTCCTTGTGAATTTTTAAAACCTTTTAATGCGTAGTAAAGTCTGAAAAAAAATCCAAAAGTATCAATAATAGTTAAAGTTTTCATAATAATTTCTTCTTTGATAAAATATATTTTTGGGTTATATTATTTCAAAATTTTGCTTAAAATGTCTACAATTTAAGATCTTTAAGCAAAAACACTGCAATTTTTAGCCATAATTACAAATTATTTATAAAAAAATATATTAAAATATAAGGATAATGTAATGACAAATCAGCAAATTGATGGAATTGCGGATAAGAATTTTAATACACCTGAAGGTAGGAAAGTTTTTAAAAAGGCAGTTTTTTCTTGCTGGTTGGGAACTGCTATGGAATATGCAGATTTTGCACTTTATGGTTTAGCAGCTGCAACAATTTTTTCAGAAGTGTTTTTTCCTGAGCAAACTCCAGTAATTGCACTTTTGCTTAGTTTTGTAACTTATGGCATAGGTTTTATTGCAAGACCTATTGGGGCTTTGTTTTTTGGTTATTTAGGTGATAAACACGGAAGAAAAAATGTTATGATGGCTACAATAGCTTTAATGGGAATTTCAACTACTCTTATAGGTTTTATTCCAAGCTATGCAGTGATTGGTGTTTGGGCGCCTATTTGTTTGGTTGCATTACGTTTTATGCAGGGTTTTGGCGCAGGAGCTGAACTTTCAGGTGGAACAGTTATGCTTGGAGAATATGCTCCTAGCAAGAGAAGAGGGCTTGTTTCTTCTGTGATTGCCTTAGGATCAAATAGCGGAACTTTGCTTGCGTCTTTTGTATGGCTTTTGATGGTACAAATGGATGAAGCGAGTTTTAAAGAATGGGGTTGGAGAGTTCCTTTTATGGGAAGTATTTTAATCGCTCTTTTTGCTGTATATATTCGTTTTCATGTCAAAGAAACCCCTGTTTTTGAAAAGCAAAAAAATGAAATGATGAAATTGCGTCTTAATAACGAAAAGCATATGAAAAAAGATGAAAGAAGTTTTTGGCAAAGAAGTCGTGCTTTTTGGACTATGGTGGGCTTAAGAATAGGCGAAAACGGACCTTCTTATCTTGCGCAAGGTTTTATTGTAGGTTATGTGACTAAAATTTTACTTTTAGACAAATCAGTTGCCACTACAGCGGTAATGATAGCTTCATTGGCGGGTTTTTTGGTTATTCCTTTGGCAGGTTATTTAAGTGATAGATTTGGAAGACGTATTACTTATAGAATGTTTTGTTTGCTTTTGATGATTTATGCTTTTCCTGCTTTTATGCTTTTAGATAGTAAAAATGAAATTATTGTGATTTTAACTATTATTGTAGGTATGTCTTTAGCATCTTTAGGGATTTTTGGTGTACAAGCGGCTTGGGGTGTAGAACTTTTTGGGGTAAAAAACCGTTATACAAAAATGGCTTTTGCTAAGGAGCTAGGTTCTATTCTTTCAGGAGGAACAGCGCCTATGGTGGCTTCTGCTTTGCTTGCGTATTATGGCACTTGGTGGCCTATCGCAACGTATTTTGTATTAACTGCAGGTATAGGTTTTGTGACTACATTTTTTGCGCCAGAAACTAGAGGCAGAGATTTAAATAAAATAGAAGATGCGATATGAGACTTATTTTAGACACGGATATAGGCAATGCTATTGCAGGAGCAAATACCGATGATGGTTTAGCGCTTGCTTTGATTTTGGCATCTAAAGAAATCAAACTTGAAATGCTAAGCACAATTTGCGGTAATGTTCCAAGTCTTGTTGCCTATAGCGTGGCTAAGGATTTATTTAAACGTTTAAATTTAAATATCCCCGTTTATTTAGGAGCGAATGAAGCCTTAAAAGAACCAAGTAAAGCTTGGCGTCAAAGACTTGATGAAAGTGTAAAAAATTTTAAACTCGAATATCTTTGGGAAAATATAAAAAGTCCTGAAATTTTAGAAAATATAAATCCTGATGCGATTTTTAAAATGGGTGAGTTGGTGGGTAAAAATCCTAAAGAAATTTCTATTTGTGCGATAGGACCTTTGACAAATATCGCTATGGCTATGAAAATTTTTAAAGATTTTGATATAAATCTTAAAGAGCTTTTTATTATGGGCGGTAGTTTTGATATGCCTTATTACACTAAAGATACAAATTTTGGTTTCGATCCTGAGGCGGCTAGTATAGTGTTAAATTCAAGAGCTAAAATTACACTCGTACCTTATAATGTAACCATGCAGACTTTATTGACTCATGAGGATTTAAAAGAGTTGCAAGCTAAGAATATTTTATGCGATTTTATCGTTGAAACTTTAGGCGTTTGGATTGATTATGCTTCTAAAACACGTGGTACAAAGGGAACTTGGATACATGACGCTTTAACGATAGCTTACGCATTAGATTCTAGTATTGCAGATTTTGATGAGTGTTATGCTGATGTTATTTGCGATAGTTCTTTGGCAAGAGGTATGAGTTGGCGTTGCTTTAAAGAACCAAAAATGAGTATGGGGATGGATTTAAGCACTAAAAATTGTGTTAAAATTTTAAAAAATGTAGACAATGCAAAGCTTTTAAAACTTATAAAAGAGAGGCTTTTAAAAGGAGTTTGCTATGAAAATTATGAAAGCATAACGACTTAATTTTCCAAGTAAGATAAAAAATATAGTTTTTAAAAAAGAATATTTCGCAAAACCAAGTCCTAAGGCAAAAAGATCTCCCACTAAAGGTAAAAAGCTTAAAAAAGCAAATATACTTCCAAATTTGGCAAAATTAGCATTGAAATTTTCTAATTTTTTCAAGGATTTGCTAAAGTATTTTTCTAAAATTTTTTGCTTACCAAGATAAGCCAAGCCATAAGTACTTAAACTTCCTAAGGTATTACCCAAAGTAGCTACGATAAGCACTAAATTTGGATTAAAATCAAGTTTTATAAAGCCTAAAACAAAGGCTTCGCTTGCCAAAGGTAATAGTGTGCTTGAAAGAAAACACACTATAAAAAGTCCTAAATAACTTATATCATTATATAAAAAATCAAACATAAAATTATGATTTTTGTGTATTTTTAAGCTCTAAGTCTAGATAATATCCTGTGTAAGAACGGGTTTTTTTGTGTTCTTTAGCGACTTTTTCCACGCTTCCTGTGCTAATAACCTTGCCGCCTTTAACTCCGCCTTCAGGCCCCATATCGATGATATAATCAGCATTTTTAATCACATCTAAATTATGCTCTATCACAAAAACCGAATTTTTAAGATCAACTAAATGTTGTAAAACTAAGATGAGTTTATTAACATCTTCAAAATGCAGTCCTGTTGTAGGCTCATCAAGTATATAAAGGGTTTTTCCTGTATCGCTACGACTTAGTTCTTTGGCAAGTTTGATTCTTTGTGCTTCACCTCCACTTAAGGTGGTGGCATTTTGTCCTAGGGTTAGATAATCTAAGCCCACTTTTACTAGAGTGTCTAATTTTTGTTTGATTTTAGGAACGGCTGTAAAAAATTCACTCGCTTCTAAAACACTCATATTTAAAATTTCACTGATATTTTTGCCTTTATATTTGATTTCTAGCGTGGCATCATTGTAGCGTTTGCCCCCGCAAGTATCACAAACCACCATAACATCAGGTAAAAAATGCATTTCTATTTTGATTTCTCCATCTCCGCTACACTTCTCACATCTTCCCCCTTTTACATTAAAAGAAAAGCGTCCTGCTTTATAACCACGCATTTTAGCTTCTTTAGTGGCGGCAAAAAGATTTCTGATTTCATCCATAGCGCCTGTATAGGTGGCAGGATTTGAACGTGGTGTGCGTCCAATTGGGCTTTGATCAAGATAAATAACTTTATCAAGTTTTTCAAGTCCTTCTATTTGCACCCCACCAAGTTTTTTAACTTTTTTAGCCCGGTTTAATTCCTCTTGTGCAAAAGGAAGTAGGGTTTGAAGTATCAAAGAACTTTTTCCAGAACCTGAAACTCCTGTTATAGCGA
The DNA here is from genome assembly GCF_001762835.1 of Campylobacter sp. BCW_6466. Lineage (NCBI taxonomy): Bacteria > Pseudomonadati > Campylobacterota > Epsilonproteobacteria > Campylobacterales > Campylobacteraceae > Campylobacter > Campylobacter sp. BCW_6466. The sequence goes on along the minus strand of NZ_MJXO01000073.1, from coordinate 82,802 downwards.
CTAAATTTTGTAAAGGAAATTTTACGCTTAAATCTTGGATATTGTTAATATTTACATTTTTAAGTTCAAGCCATTCTTTTTGTGCTCTGTTTTGAAGTTGTGAAATTTGTTTTTTCCCATTCATATAAAGTGCAGTTTCGCTTTTGCTTTTTAAAAGTTCTTTATAAGTTCCACTAAATACAACCTCACCTCCAAATTTTCCTGCTTTTGGGCCAATATCCACAATAAAATCTGCTTCTTCTATAGTCATTTTATCATGCTCTACGACAATTAGGGTATTGCCCTTTTGTTGTAAATTTCTTAAAGTTTTAATCAGTTTTGCAGTATCTCTTTCATGAAGTCCTATGCTAGGCTCATCTAAGACATACATCACTCCGCTTAAACCACTGCCAATTTGTGAAGCTATGCGGATTCTTTGTGCTTCACCCCCACTAATCGTTCTTGCATCGCGCCCTAAGGAAAGATAACCTAGCCCCACATCATACAAGAAAAACAATCTTTCGTTGATTTCTTTTAGGATAGGTTTAGAAATAAGTTTTTGTTGCTCGCTTAAATAAGAAAAATTTTTCTCATCTGCAAAAAAGGCCGTACTATCTTCTATGCTCATATCTAAAATTTCACCCAAGCCTTTTTTGGCTACTTTCACGGCTAAACTTTCGGGTTTTAAACGATGCCCACCGCAGTCTTTACAAATTTTTTCACTCATATATTCGGCTAAATCTTTTTCATCTTTTAGCATTTCATAAGCCATTTTAACCACGCCTTCAAAAGTGCGTTTTAGACGATTTCTTTTCCAAAGAAATTCTATAGTTTTGGCATTACCATACAATACAAGGCGTTTTTGTTCTTCGCTTAATTGCATAAAAGGTATTTTGATAGGAATTTCATTTTGTTCGCAAAAGGCGATTAGGAATTTATAATAATAACTTTTGTTAAAACCATACATGATTTTAACAGCACCATTTTCGAGGCTTAAATTTTCATCGATGATTTTTTTCATATCTAAAGTATAACGAATTCCAAGTCCATCACAAGCTTCACATGCTCCTTTTGGAGAATTAAAAGAAAAGCTTAAAGGTTCAAGTGGAACAAAGGAAATTTTACAATCAAAACAAGCTGAATGCTCGCTAAAATGATAGTGTTTATTAAGGTTTATTTCTTCATGATTTAAAACTTCTATTTCTATTTCTCCAAAGCTTTCTTGTAAACCTTTTTCTATATCGCTTGCAAGGCGAGAAAGTAAATCTTCTTGAATTTCAAGTCTATCTATGACAAGTTTAATGGTGTGTTTTTTGGTTTTAGCCAGTTCAATTTCTTCATCAAGTCTTACTAAAACTCCATCGATTTGAGCTCTTACATAGCCTTTGTTGCGTAAATTTTCAAGTAAATCTGCATAAGTTCCTTTTTTTTCTCGTATGAGTGGAGCGTAGATGATGATTTTTGCACCTTTTGGAAATTTTAAAATTTCACTGACTATATCACTTGCACTCATAGATGAGATTTTTTGTCCACATTGATGACAATGTTGAATACCTACTCTTGCATATAAAAGTCTTAGATAATCATAAATTTCAGTGATGGTTCCTACGGTAGAGCGTGGGTTTTTAGAAGTGGTTTTTTGATCTATAGCAATGGCTGGGGTTAAACCTTCGATTTTATCAACATCAGGTTTGCCTACCTTATCTAAAAATTGTCTAGCATAAGCGCTTAAACTTTCTATATAACGGCGTTGTCCTTCAGCATAAAGAGTTCCAAAAGCAAGGGTTGATTTTCCACTCCCACTCAGTCCTGTAAAAACAATGAGTTTGTTTTTGGGAATTTCAAGGTGGATATTTTTTAGGTTATTTTCTCTTGCACCAATGATTTTGATGGTATCGTTCATAGTCTTTCCTAAACATTAAATAAATTTAAGATTTTAGCATAATAATATTAAAAGAACTTGGATAAATCCAAGTTAAAAATTTATAAGATTTAGCTTATTAAGTAAAGAGTGGGTGGTTCCAAGTATTGATAAGGCATATACGCAAAGTAAAATTTTTCTATGAGCTGAAATATGCATTTTTTCTATGATTTTAATTCCTATAAAAACTCCAACCATAGAAGCTATACCTACTAGTATTCCTTTATGAATAACTTCAGAGTCTATAACTCCAGAATTTGAAAAAGATATAATACCAGAGACTGAAGCAAAAATAACAAAAAACAAGGATAAAGAAACAACTTTTTTACTATCATAGCCTAAAAAATAAGCTAAAATCGGAGCAATTAAAAGTCCACCACCAATTCCCAAAGAAATAGCAAAAATACCAGTAAAAGCTCCAGCAATAAATAAAATGACATTCTTTACCCAAACGCTTCTTTGATTTTGCACAATGTTTTCTTTAATTCCAAAAGCATATTTGATAAAAAATATACAACTTACCGCCAAAAATACGCTAGTAAGAGCTACATCGCTTAAAGCTTTTAAAAGCATTCCGCTAAAGCTTGCCCCTATGAGCCCTCCAAAACCTATCATAATACCATCTTTAAGATTTAGATTTTTTTTCTTATAATTAATATAAGAGCCAAAAACTGCTGCAAAAATCATTTGCAATACTGAAATTCCGATAGCATGGTGAGCACTTGCTCCAAGTGCGAACATAGAAGGAATGATAATCATACCTCCACCAATGCCAAAAAGTCCAGAAGCAATACCTGAAATGATTCCTATGATTAGATAAGGTAAATCTGTGATTTCCATAGCTTTTCCTAAAAAATATTAAATATTTCAAATACGGAATAATTTTATCTTATTAAGCTAAGTATTATCTTAGTTTTTTATAAAAATAGAATATTTTTTTGGTAACTTTAAGCATCGTAAAAATGTTTCAAAATATTATAAAATATAAAGATTTTATAATATTTATTTTAAATTTAAAGCAAATTTTATATTTATTGATTAAAATTAATTTAGACTTTAAAAATTTTCATAAAAGTCTTAATTTTTGAAATATTTTATAAGAAAGGTAAAAGATGAGTGAAAATGGTTTTTTTAGTAGTTCTTTGATTTTAAAACTTACACATACTCTTCGCTCTTGGCGTTTCTAAACTTCTTTTTATCTAAATTTTTTCTTTAATGTTATTTTAATTTATTTTAATTTTTAAAAAGGTTTATTATGTTTGTTAAAAATGTAAATTTTTATTACAGACAAATCCTTGAAAAATTTGAAAATTCTTATTTTGCAGAGGATTTGACTAAGGTAATTATAGGGATTGATTGTGATTATTTAGATGCTAATGAATTATCCTTTAGCGAGTTTAAGGTAAAATATTATGAAGCTTTAAGCAAGAATAAAATTTGCGATTTTGCTGGATTTTTTGGAGTTTTTAGTGCAAATTTTGTATCTTTGTTTGAAAAAATTCCACTTTCTTCTAAGAAAAATTATGATTTTCCTTTATTTTTATTCGCCAATGCTAAAGCTTATTTGATTTATGAGAAAAATAGTAAGATATTTTTTAAATTTGGCGCTTCAAAATATTTTGAATATTTAAAAGATGATATTGAGCCAATAAAAACGAAGCAAAAAAATGATTTTGAAATTTTAAACTCTTTAGAAGATGAAAAAAATGATTTTTTAAAAATGTGTGAAAAAGCTAAAGAATATCTTTTAAGTGGAGATATTTTTCAAGTGGTCTTAAGTAAGCAACTTTGTATCAAGCATCAAGTAAATGCTTTTGATTATTATGAGAGTTTAAGTGTTTTAAATCCAAGCGCTTATATGTTTTATTTTCCAAGTAAATATGGTGTTGTTTTGGGTTCTTCTCCAGAGTTTTTATTAAAAATTAAAAAAAGAGAGATTTATTTAGCCCCTATTGCTGGAACTAGAAATTTGGAAAATAACTGCGATCTTTTGGCTTTAGAAAAAGATCTTTTAAGTGATGAAAAAGAACTTAGTGAACATAAGATGCTTGTAGATTTAGCAAGAAATGATGCTTCTAAATTTGGCACTCAAACAAGGGTGGAAAATCTTTTTTCTATTATTAAAAATAAATTTGTCATGCATATAGTGAGTGAAGTGTATGCCAATATGAAAGAAGATGCGAGTATTTTCGATGTGATTGAAGCAGTTTTTCCAGCGGGAACTTTAAGTGGAGCTCCTAAAATAAGAGCTTTAGAGATCATTAGTGAGCTTGAAGATTGTGATCGTGGAGTTTATGGTGGTGCGGTAGGATTTTTAAATTTCAATGAAGATATAACTTTAGCGATTTTAATCCGTTGCGCTTTTTTTACTCAAGATAAGGCTTATTTGGCAAGTGGGGCGGGTATTGTTTTGCAAAGTGAGAGTCAAAAAGAATATGCAGAAATTTGTGCTAAACGCAAGGCACTTTTGGTAGCTTTTGAAAAATTAAAAAAGGAAAATCAATGATACTTTTAATTGATAATTATGATTCTTTTGTTTTTAATGTTAAAAGCATGTTAGAACAACTCAGCAATGATGAAATTTTAGTAAGAAGAAATGATGAAATTTCTCTGAGTGAAATTAAAAATTTAAATCCTACTCATATTATTTTAAGCCCTGGTCCAAAACATCCCAGTCAAAGTGGGATTTGTCTTGAAATTTTTAAAGCAAGGCTTAATATCCCTGTTTTGGGCATTTGCTTAGGACATCAAGCTTTAGCTTTAGCTTTTGATTCTTTAGTGGTTAAGATGCAAGAGCCTATGCATGCAAAAAATTCTTTGATAAAACAGTGCAGGGAAAATGAATTATTTTCTAATTTACCTTTAAATTTTAGCGTGATGCGTTATCATTCTTTAGAGGTTAAACAGCTTGGTGATGAGCTTGAAATTTTAGCCCTTGATGAAAAGGGTGTGATTATGGCTTTGGGACATAAAAATTTACCTTATTATGGTGTGCAATTTCACCCTGAAAGCTATTTTAGTGAATATGGCTTACAGCTTTTTTCTAATTTTTTAAAACAAGATATAAAAAAATCACAAAAACAAGAAAATCCTTTAAGTTTTTATTTGCAAAAAATGAGTGAAAATCATTTTTTACAAAGCGATGATTTTGAGCAAATTTGTAAGATTATTATGTCTAAAGATTATGAAATTTTGCAAGTGGCGGCTTTATTGATTTTAATCACTGAAAAGTCTTTAAATGAAAAATCTTTAAGTGCTTTTGTAAGGCAAATTTTAAGATATTCTCAAACTTTTAGTGATGAGAGTGAGATGATTGATATTTGTGGAACAGGTGGAGATGGTTTTAAAAGTATCAATGTTTCTACGACTAGTGCTTTTATTTTAGCAGCTTTAGGAGTAAAAGTAGCTAAACACGGAAATCGTGCCATTTCAAGTTCTAGTGGAAGTACAGATGTGTTAGAAGCTTTAAATATAACTACTCCAAACACTTTAGAATCAGCTTTAAAACAACTAAACAATCAAGGGCTTAGTTTTTTACATGCTCCATTTTTCCATCCTTTAGTAGGAGAACTTAAAGAGATCAGATCAAGGCTTGGAGTAAGAACGGTTTTTAATGTTTTAGGTCCTTTATTGCACCCTAATTTAAAGTTAAAATATCAACTTATGGGAAATTATCACGCACCTGTGCATAGGCTTTTGATAGAGGTTTTAAAAAATTTAGGACGCAAAAAAGCTTTAGTGGTAAGAGGAAATGATGGTATGGATGAGCTTAGTATTTGCGATGAAAGTAAAATTTATGAGCTTTGTGAAGGAGAAATTTTAGAGTATTCTATCTGTCCTGAACAATTTGGTTTTAAAAGAGCTTTTCATAGTGAAATCATAGGATCTAGTGCATATGAAAACGCTAAGGATTTAAAAGATATTTTAAGTGGTAAAATGCAAGGGGCAAAATTTGATTTAGTAGTTTTAAATGCTATGTTTGCACTTTATACAGCCAATAAAGCAAGTTCGCCTTTAGTGGCTAAAGATATGATTTTAGAAGCCATTTATTCAGGTAAAGTTATAGAGTATTTTAAGGAGTATCAAGCTTATGCTAAAGCTTAAAATTTGTGGCATTAAAGATGAAAAAAATGCTAAAGATTTAGCTTTTTTAAATATTGATTTTTTTGGACTTATTTTTGCTAAAAGTCCAAGAAGAGTGAGTTTAGAACAAGCAAGAAATTTAAGTGCAATTTTTCATGAAAAAGATAAAAAAGTTGTCGGTGTTTTTGTAGATGAAAATTTGGAACAAATTTTAAGATGTATTCAAGAAGTTAAGCTTGATGGAGTACAAATTTATCGCACTATTACCAAAGAAGAATTTGAAATTTTAAAGGTACAAAATGTTTTTGTATGGCAGGTGATAAGTGTGGAAGATAGTTTAGATTTAAAAAGTGAAATTTTTGCTGATTTAGTGCTTTTTGATGCTAAGGGAATTTTAAAGGGCGGTAATGGAATAAGTTTTAATTGGACTTTATTAAGTTCTTATACTAAAGATTTTGTATTAGCTGGAGGCATAGGTTTAGATAATATTCATAAGGCTGTAAAAACAGGAGCTAAAATTTTAGATCTTAATTCGAAATTTGAAGATGAAAAAGGCTTAAAAGATATCAATAAAATAAAACAAATTTTAAAGGAGTTGAAAAAATGAAAAAAGCGTATTATGGGGATTTTGGTGGGCAGTTTTTGCCTGAAAGTGCAATGTTTGCTTTAAATGAGCTAGAAGGTGCTTTTTTGAAATTTTCTAAAGATAAACTCTTTAAAAAAGAATTAAACGAGCTTTTAAAAACTTATGTAGGCCGTCCTACTCCACTTTATTTTGCTAGAAATTTAAGCAAAAAATATCAGCATGAAATTTATTTAAAACGCGAGGATTTAAATCATACTGGAGCACATAAAATCAATAATGCTATCGCTCAAGCCCTTTTAGCAAAAAAAATGGGAAAGAAAAAAATCATAGCAGAAACAGGAGCAGGTCAACACGGACTTGCAACAGCCACTGCAGCAGCACTTTTAGGACTTGAATGTGAAATTTATATGGGGGCAATCGATGTGCAAAGACAGGCTTTAAATGTTTATAAAATGGAGCTTTTGGGTGCTAAAATTCATGCAGTACAAAGTGGGCTTAAAACTCTAAAAGAAGCTACTACTGCAGCTATTCAAGCTTGGGTTGGGGATATTAAAAATATTTTTTATGTGGTTGGAAGCGCGGTAGGTCCTTATCCTTATCCTAAAATAGTAACGCATTTTCAAAGCATTATAGGAAAAGAATGCAAAATGCAACTTCAAAAACTCAATAAAAAAGTAGATTATATTATTGCAGCTGTTGGGGGTGGAAGCAATGCAGCAGGAATATTTTATGATTTTATCAAAGATGAAAATGTTAAACTTATAGGTATTGAAGCAGGGGGGCTTGGCATTGATACGCCTTATCATGCAGCGACTTTAAATAAGGGAAAAACAGGCATTATTCACGGTATGAAAACCAAGGTTTTACAAGATGATTTAGGCAATATCTTGCCTGTACATAGTGTTTCTGCAGGGCTTGATTATCCAGGAATTGGTCCTTTGCATGCTTTTTTATTTGAAAGCAAAAGAGCGCAATATCATGCTATAAGTGATGAAGAATGTATGCAGGCTTTAAAATTACTTTGTAAAGAAGAAGGTATTATTGCAGCGATTGAAAGTTCGCATGCTTTGGCATTTTTAGAAAAACTTTGTCCAACTTTAAAAAAGAAAAGCGTGATAGTAGTAAATCTTTCAGGTAGGGGAGATAAAGATATGCAAATGATTAGAGATTATAAAAAAGGGGTGATTTATGGTTGATTTTAGAAAATTTTATAAAGAAAATGCAAATGTGGCTTATACGGTTTTAGGTTATCCAAATCTTCAAACAAGTGAAGCTTTTTTGCAAAGATTGGATCAAAGCCCTATTGATATTTTAGAACTTGGTGTTGCTTATAGTGATCCTATTGCCGATGGTGAGATTATTGCAGATGCGGCAAAAATAGCTCTTGATCAAGGTGTAGATATTTACAATGTTTTTGAGCTTTTAGCTAGGGTAAAAACTAAAAAAGCTTTGGTTTTTATGGTTTATTATAATTTAATTTTTTCTTATGGTTTGGAAAAATTTGTGAAAAAAGCAAAATCTTTAGGGATTTGTGCTTTGATTATACCTGAATTAAGTTTTGAAGAAAGTGATGATTTAATTAAAGAGTGTGAAAAATATAATATAGCTTTAATTACACTTGTAAGTGTTACAACCCCTAAAGAAAGGGTTAAAAAGTTAGTAAAACATGCTAAAGGTTTTATTTATTTATTAGCAAGCATAGGTATTACAGGTACTAAAAGTGTCGAAGAAGCAGTCTTACAAGATAAAGTAAAAGAAATCAGATCTTTTACAAATTTGCCTATTTTTGTAGGTTTTGGCATTCAAAATAATCAAGATGTAAAAAGAATGAGAAAAGTTGCTGATGGAGTGATTGTGGGAACTAGCATAGTAAAGTGTTTTAAACAAGGAAATTTGGATATAATAATGAAAGATATTGAAGAAATTTTCAAAAAATAAAATTTTAAAACATATTTTTATTTTATATTTACTATAATTTTAAATTAAGTTTTTTATAAAGGTGGTAGCTATGTTAAAGATTCTTGAGTATTCCATCACTCATTTTTGCGAGCATATCTTAAGACTTCGCATTGAAGCAGCTCAAGATATAAGCGGTGAACTTTATGGAGCGAGTATTTCTATCATGGGCAAAAGCGAAGGAGAAAGTAATTTTTATTTATTTTTTCCAAAAGAATTTTTAAAAAAAATTGCAGAAATTTTAATTAATGATGAAAAATTTAAAGAAGATGACTGGTGCGATTTAACTAAAGAATGTGCCAATCAGATTATAGGTTATGCTAAAAATTTGTTAAATGATGCCAAGGGTGATGACGAGTATAAACTCGGAATTCCGGAATATTTAGGAAAAGTTGATTTTTCTGAAATAGTTCTAGATGAAGCTTTAACTTATAAATTTGAAAATTGTTATTTTAGAATAGGATATTGCAAATAATGAGCGATGATATAGAGTTTAACATTCATCATGGGCTTTTACAATCTTATGAAGATATCTTAGATATTACAGTAGATTTTGTAAGCGAGCTTGGAACTACAAATATGAGTGTAGCGGAGCTTTTAAAACTTGAAGTAGGTTCGGTTATTGATCTTGAAAAGCCTGCTGGAGAAAGCGTTGAGCTTTATATCAATAAAAGAATTTTTGGCAAAGGCGAGGTTATGGTTTATGAAAAAAATCTCGCTATAAGAATTAATGAAATTTTGGATTCTAAGACTGTGTTTCAATACTTTAAAAAAGAAATTTAAATGAGATTACTAGTATTATTTTTTTTAATTTTACCTTTATATAGTGTTGAGTTGATTAGTTATAATATCTACGATAGAAATGACCGAGTAGATTTAATGCTTTCTTTTGATAATGCTTATAATGGCAAGATTTCTCAAAAAAAAGAAAAAAATTTAACTCTTTTAACTTTTAGTGATTTAACGTATTCTAAAGATGAATTAAAAGAACTTAACTCTCAGCTTGTAGATAAAATTAGTATTAGTTCTAAAAATAATAATACCTATATTATGCTACAAAACAAACAAAATATTAATTTAGAACTTAGCTCTATCAATGATAAATTTGGAGTAAGAATACGAGCTATAGAGCAAGGGAAAGCAAATATCGAATCTGTAGCATCACCTATAACTACTGCGAATAATTCTCAAGAATTAATGCCTAAACCAAAAAGTACAAGTTTAGAATGGTATGATTATACAAATTATATCTTAGTAATGTTGATTTTAGTTATTTTGTTAATAGTGCTTTGGTGGTTTAAAAAGACTATGGTTTATAAAAATAACAATGTTTCTAGAGATTTTACTATGATTTTCCAAAGATTTTTGGATAAAAATAATCAACTTGTTGTTTTTGATCACGCCAACAAACGTTATACAATGATAATAGGTAATTCCAATGTACTTTTAGAAAGTGTTGAAATTCCAGAGGAACAAATAATAAAACATACAGAAAAAACAGAGAAAAATTTTGATTCTTTTTTTGAAGAGAATAAAAAAAGAATTCAAAATCTTATAGAGCAGCGTCAAAAAGGTAAAAAATCTTAAATTTTTTGATTGATTGCTAATGCTATGGTAGCTGGTTTTGCAATTTTTTTGAGCTCATCTTTGGGTAAATTAAGAATTTTGTTTTCTTGATATATATAAAGAGTATTGTTTGCAAAAGCAAAATCAATCTTATCTTCATTTGTGCTTAAAGTTTTAGCTAAGCACAAAATAAAATTAAGCCATGAAATGGTATGAATATTGGGTAAAAGTTGTTTATAGGGTTCAAGATTATAAGGATTAACTTTTTTTCCATTAAGCTTAATAATGCTAGCAATTAAAGCTTTTTCTTTATGCGAAAATCCATAATTTAATCCACCTAGTACAAAATGAGCAGAGTGTTCATTAGCAAAATAGAAATTTAAATATTCTCCAATATGGCATAATTTAGCAGCATTTAGTAAAGTATGTTTGTAGTTATCGTTAAGTCTATGAAGATTTTTAAGGGCTGTAAAAATTTGGAGAGCAAAATGTGGAGTTTTATTTTTTTGTTTTGATTGTAAAAATTTATCTTGTAAACATTTTAAACTAGGATTGAAATTTGATGGAAATGTGATTTTAGGACGAAGCAAATCTTGTAAATAAACTCCTTCTCTGATTCCAACTCCACTCGTGATAACTTGTTTGGCTTTTATTTTTTCCGCAATCTTTAAAAAAATAAATATACCTTCTTTAATGGTATCAAAACGATCCTTTTTTATGCCAAAATTGATTAAAGAGTCTAAGTTTGAATTAAAAATTTTTAAAATATGTCCTTTTTCTTCATCTAGCATATAGCGAAAATCATGTAAATTTTTCAGTGGATAGGAATTTTTTTGCATGATGGAATTAGATATTGCTCTTAAGCTTCCACCTATTGCAATAAGGTTTTGATTGCAAAATTCTTTAGGAATTTGTTCTAAAATTGGTTTTATAAATTCTTCTAAAGAATCCATTTTTCCAGTATCATAGAATAATTCTTTTAGCCTAACAGTGCCAATATCAAGAGATATGCAAGAAATAATTCTATTATTTTTTATTAAACACAATTCACTAGAACCACCACCTATGTCTAAAGTGGTTCCATCCTTAAAAGGACTTAATAAATTTAAAGCCGCAAGACCACCTAAGTAGCTTTCGCTTTTTCCATCTATACAGCGTATATTTAAAGACAGATTATCTTTGATTCTCTTAATGAAATTTTTTGAATTTGGGGCATCTCTTAAGGCTGATGTGCCTACTATAAATATTTTTTTGCATTTATGCTTTAAAGCGCATTGTTTGAAAAAAGCTAAAGCATCTTCAGCTCTTTGCATGGCTTCTTCTTGGAGAATTTTGCCATTATTATAAGCATTTTCTCCAAGTCTTACTTTGCGTTTGTATTCGCAAGTTGTATAAAAACCATATCTAGAAGTTTTTTCAAAAATCACCATTCTAATGGAGTTTGAGCCAAGATCAACAACGGCTGTTTTTTTTGCCATTAAAATTCTCTATCTCTATGTTTGAGTTTTAATTCTTCTATAGTTTCTACATTATCAGGATCAGGAATGATACATTCATATGGGCAAGCAACAATACAGGCAGGCTCTGAAAAATCATTAACGCACTCTGAACAAAGATCAGGGTCTATTACATAAATTGGACTATTTTCATAAATAGCTTCATCAGGACATTCTTCTCTGCAAGCATCACAACATACGCAGTCTTTTGTAATTAAAAGAGACATCATAACCTTTCAAAAATTTAAAAAATAATTTTAGTTTATACAATAACCAAACTTAAATAAAATATAAAAATAGAAATAAAGATAAATTTTTTGCACCGAAGGTGCAAAATTGTTAAGATTTTTTAGGGAAGCAGAAACGGTATCCTCTACGACGAACTGTTTCTATGGTAGATATATTTAATGGTTTATCCATTTTTTGACGAATTTGATTGATAGCTACTTCGATAACATTTGGAGTTACTAGCTCAGGTTCTTCCCAGATGGCATCTAAAAGTTGTTCTTTGGATACAATTTGATCCGAATGTCTTGCTAAGTGCGTTAAAACTTCAAAAGGTTTTCCTTTAAGTTCTATATCTTGACCTTTATAAGTAATTTTTTCCTCATCTGGATCAATAACTAAGTCTTCAATTTTAATAACATTGGTTCCGCCAAGTCTTAGTCTTGCTTCAATTCTTGCGAGTAGAATATCAAAATCTAAAGGTTTTTTAACAAAATCATCAGCTCCAGCTTTCAAAGCTTTGATTTCTGTTTCTTTGTCTGTTTTTGAAGACATAATCATAACTGAAGTTCTTGGAGATTTATGTTTAATAGTGTTAACAAGTTCCACTCCATCTCCATCAGGTAAAGTCCAGTTTGCTAAAACTAAATCATAATGTCTAATGCCGATAAAGTATTCTCCATCTTTAAAATTTTCAGAAGAATCGGTTTGATAACCAAATTCATTAAGATTGTCTATAATTGTTTTATTTAGGCTAATCTCATCTTCTATAACTAAAATTCTCATTTGTTCTATCCTTATTAAGAAAAATTTAAAGAATTATATCATAGCTTAAGTAAATGTTTAGATATCTTTAAAAAAAAATTAATATTTTTTTTTCAATTTAACCCCAACTGTAGCATTTTTTATTATATGGGGTTTGAAAATTTTTATGTTAAGATTGGTTAAATTAGGAAAATCTTTTTTTAAATTTAAGCTTACAAAGTCTAAAGACTCTTCAAGGGTGTAAAATTCTTCTTTTTTATACCATTTTTTAATTTTGGTAATTACCTCTGCATAATTTAAAAATTCATTTGCTTTAGCTTTAAGCTTGATAATAATTTTTTGTTTTTTCCTTCTTTCGAAATCTAATATACCGATGATACACTTAAAGTGAAATTTTATTTTTATATGACTTTGCATTCTTCTTTAAAAATCAATCTTTTAATATTAGGTAGATGTTTATATACTATAATAAAAGCGATAATGAAAACGGGTGCATGCGTATGAATTTCTAAGTCATAATTAAATATAAAAGAACTTATAACAAAAGCAAGTAACGCTGCTAAAGAAGCTAGCGAAGATATTTTAAAAATTTTTCCAATAACTACCCACACAATAAATGCTGTAAGCACTTCCAATGGAAGTAAAACTATCATAGCGCCTGCTCCTGTTGCTATGCCTTTCCCTCCTTCAAATAACAAGTAAATTGAAAAACAGTGTCCAAAAATAGCCAAAACTGCCACGCTCCAAAGCAAAGCTTGATCATAATGAAGAAATTTCAAGATTAGTAAAGGAATAGCTGCTTTTGCAAAATCTAAAATTATTGTAGCAATGGCAAGTTTTTTTGCTAGTTTGGGATTTTTTTCTTTTACTACTCTTAAAACATTGGTTGCTCCTATACTTTTTGAACCTTCTTTTTTGATATCAGTTTTAGCAAAAAATTTAGCTAGGATTAGCCCAAAAGGGATTGAACCTAAAAGATATATAAAAGCGTAAATTATTAAATTTTCCATAATATCCTTTTCAAATCATCTTAAAATTTTAAGATTTATAACTAAAAATTATATCTTATGAAAATAAATAAACAAAAAATAATTTTTAAGATAAAAATAGTATTAATTAATTGTAAATATTTTTTAATAATATTTATTTTTATTTAAGCTCTAAATGATTATTATTTTATTTTAATTTATCTTTAATAGGAGTTTATAAATGAAAGTAAAATCATTGCTAATCGCATCCTTAGTTGCTTTTTCAAGCTTAAATGCTGCAAGTCTTATAGATGAAGCTAAAAATTCAGGTCTTGTTGCCTTACCAAAAGATCAAAAAGGCGTTGATGAAATTTTAAAACAAAATGGAGTAAAGGCTAGTGAATTTACTCTTGAAAAAGCAGAGCTTGGCAAAAAGCTCTATTTTGAACCACGCCTTTCAAAAAGTGGTATCATTTCTTGTAATACCTGTCATAATGTAGGACTTGGTGGAACAGATGGAATCAGTACTGCAATAGGTCATAAATGGACAGCAAATCCTCATCATTTAAATTCACCAACAGTTTATAATGCAGTTTTAAATAATACTCAATTTTGGGATGGTCGTGCAGGAACATTAGCCGATCAAGCTAAAGGTCCAATCCAAGCTGATCCTGAAATGGCAACTCCTGCTAAACTTGCAGTAGAAAAAATTTCATCTTTGCCTGAATATGTGAGTGAGTTTAAAAAAATCTATGGTAAAAGCGGTGTAAATTTTGACAATATTGCTGATGCAATTGCAAATTTTGAAAGAACTTTGATCACTCCATCTCGTTTTGATAAATTTTTAGAAGGCGATGAAAAAGCTTTAACAAAAGAAGAACAAAAAGGCTTAAAGCTTTTTATAGATAAAGGTTGTGTAGCTTGTCATAATGGTGTGAATTTAGGTGGCAATATGCAAGCGTTTGAAGTTGCTGGTAAATATAAATTTGCAAATTTAGGTGATTTTAAAGGTGATGCAAATGGCATGGTAAAAACTCCAACTTTAAGAAATGTTGCTGAAACTGCTCCATATTTTCATAATGGTGCGATTTGGAATTTAAAAGATGCTATTAAGGAAATGGGTAGTGTGCAACTTGGCATTAAAATTTCTGATAAAGAAGCAAAAAGTATTGAAACTTTCTTAAAATCTTTAACAGGAACAAAACCAGCAATTGTTTATCCACAACTTCCTATTTCTACTGAAAAAACTCCTAAACCTGAACTATAAGGTTCCAAACAAGCTCTAATTTTAGAGCTTGTTTAAATTTCTTTATCTTAGCTTTGTTATAATTGTCTTTAAATTTTGCTAGAAAGGTTTGCAATGAAACTTTTTGGAACTGATGGAGTTCGTGGAAAAGCGGGTGAATTTTTAGATAGTTTTTTGGCTATGCGTTTAGCAATGGCTGCGGGTATTTATTTTAAAGATAAAAGTATTACTAATAATATCTTAGTAGGAAAAGATACAAGAAGAAGCGGCTATATGATAGAAAATGCTATTGTTTCAGGGCTTACTTCTATAGGATATAATGTTATACAAATTGGTCCTATGCCAACTCCTGCGATTGCATTCTTAACTGAAGATATGCGTTGTGATGCAGGGATTATGATTTCAGCTTCTCACAATCCTTATTATGATAATGGTATTAAATTTTTTGATGCTCATGGAAACAAACTCAGTGAAGATATAGAGAAAAAAATAGAAGAAATTTATTTTGATGATAAGCTTATACAAGCCTCTAAGGTAGATATGGAGAAAATTGGTCAAGCGAAAAGAATTGATGATGTTATAGGAAGGTATATTGTTTCTATTAAAAATTCTTTTCCAAAAGATCTTACTTTAAAGTCTTTGCGTGTGGTTTTAGATGTGGCTCATGGGGCAGCTTATAAGGTAGCACCTACTGTTTTTAAGGAATTAGGTGCTGAAGTTATAGTAATGAGCGATAAACCTAATGGACTTAATATCAATGAAAATTGTGGAGCTTTACATCCTGCAAATTTAGCTGCTGAGGTAAAGCGTTTGCGTGCAGATTTGGGCTTTGCTTTTGATGGTGATGCAGATCGTTTGGTGGTTGTAGATGAAAAAGGCGAAGTGGCTAATGGGGATAGTTTATTGGGCGTATTGGCACTTTATCTTAAAGAACAAGGTAAATTACAATCAAGTGTTGTAGCTACTATAATGAGTAATGGTGCTTTAAAAGAGTTTTTAAATAAACATGGTATAGAACTTGATACTTGTAATGTGGGCGATAAATATGTGCTTGAAAAACTAAAAGCCAATGGTGGAAATTTTGGTGGAGAACAAAGTGGGCATATTATTTTTAGCGATTATGCAAAAACTGGAGATGGTTTGATAGCCGCCTTGCAATTTAGTGCTTTAATGCTTTCTAAGAAAAAATCTGCAAGTTCTATTTTGGGTCAAGTTAAACCTTATCCTCAGCTTTTAACCAATCTTAAAATTGCAGAAAAAAAAGATTTAGATAAAATTAAAGGTTTAAAAGAATTAAAAAAAGATTTAGAAAATAAAAATATTAATACCTTATTTCGCTATTCTGGAACAGAAAATTTGATAAGACTTTTACTAGAAGCCAGAGATATTAAGCTCTTAGAAAAAGAAATGAAAAATGTTGTGGAGTTTTTTAAGAAAGCTTTAAATGGCTAAAACTTTTAAATTTATTTTTTATTTTTGGGGTGCCTTTGTTTTGGTTTTTACTCTTGATCAATGGGTAAAATCCTTAACTTTAGCAGGACTTAGATGGCAGAGTGAATACTTAGATTTAACTTATGCTCTAAATACAGGCGTAGCTTTTTCAATGTTGAGTTTTTTAGAACATAATTTAAAATATTTACATCTTGTTTTAATTGGCGTGCTTTTTATTTATCTTTTTTGGCAAAAAACACTTTTAAAAACTCATAGTATAGCTTTTGGAATGATGCTTGGTGCTGGTGTTTCAAATTTATTGGATCGTTTTATACATGGAGGTGTAGTGGATATGTTTTTTTGGCATAAATGGTTTAATTTTGCTATTTTTAATGTTGCAGATGTCATGATAAATATAAGTGTGGCTTTGATTTTAATACAAGAAATATTTAAAAAAAGGAAAAAAGATGACAGAATGGATTAATGATTATTATTTTTGGATTAAATGGGTGCATTATTTGGCATTTGTTTCTTGGATGGCGGGTCTTTTTTATTTACCTCGTCTTTTTGTGTATCATGCTGAACATAAAGACAATAAAGGTTTTGTCGAGATTGTAAAAATTCAAGAAAGAAAACTTTATTTTTATATACAAACTCCTGCAATGATTGTGACTTTAATCACAGGAAGTTTAATGTTGCATGCTCATAAGGAAGTTTTAATGGTAGGTTCGGGTTTTATGCATGTTAAACTTACCTGTGTTACACTTTTGATTATTTTCCATATACATAATTATTATTGTTTAAAAGCTTTAGCAAATGATACTTCTGCTAAAAGTGGGAAATATTTTAGAATTTATAATGAATTCCCAACTATAATGTTTATTATTATCGCTTTAATGATGGTTGTTCGCCCCTTTTAGTTTGTCTCCGCTTTAAATTCCATACTAGCGGAGTTAAGCGGATCAATATTTTCTTTCATGATATCGATATAATCTTTATTTTTAAGACGCTTATCATCTCTAAATACTGCACGCACAAGATCCATTCCTGTGTAAAAATCTTTCATTAAAACCACAAAAAGATATTGACCAAATTCAGTTGCGATTAAAGCATTTTGATCTTTTATGATGGCACCACTTGTTTTAAGTCCTAAAAGTTCTATGAAAAGTTCTTTTTCGAGGTTGCAATTTAGAGTTTTATTAAATTTATCAATTTCTATTTTCCCTGAAAAAATTTCAGTTAAAAAGACATATTTGATAATTTCTTTTTTATCAAAACAAGCTTTGGCTATATTAGCATTTTGTTTTTCTTGTATAAATTTAGCATAATCATTTAGATTAAATGCATTAATTAAAAGCTCTCCATCTAAAAAGCTAAAAGCCCCACTGCCCACTCCTAGGTATTCATGATGAGAACTGACATATTCGTCATTAAGCTTGTTTTTTTCTAAAGAAAAACTCCAACCATTGTTTTGGGTATAGTCTTTAAAAAATTCGCGTATGATTTGATAATAAGTAAATTCATTATCTTTAATGCTCACTCCTAGACTTTTAGCGATATTATCTTTGGTAAGATTTGATTTCATTAAAGGATAGGTTGTGATTTGTTGCGGGGCTAAATTTTTAGCAATTCCTAAGTCATTTAAAAGTTGTTTTTCGCTTTGTCCTGGAAGATTGAAAATAAGATCTATACTAAAAATAGGTAAAATTCCTAAAGCTTTTGAAATTTTTTCTTGAAGTTCTTTAGATGAACCAAATTTATTATATCTTGCCACTTTTTTTAAAGTTTCATCATCAAAACTTTGAATTCCGCAACTTAAACGATCAATTATACCTTTAAACATAGAAAGCTTATTTGGATCAATATGATTTGGATCACTTTCGCATGAAATTTCTTTTATATTAAATAATTTTTTACAAAGTTCTAAGGTTTTTAATAATTCCTCTTCGTTAATCAGTGTTGTACCACCACCCACATACATGGAAGTAAAATCAAAACCTTTATCTTTCATGATTTTAATTTCTTCTCTAAGATTTTGAAAATACACTTTGGCTAAATTTTCATCATAATAATATTTATGAAAGCTACAATAAGGACAAAAAGTATGGCAAAAAGGTACATGGGCATAAAGCATATAGCTTTTGTCTTGTTTTGGAATTTTTTCTTTGGGTTGTTTTAAAAGTTCGACATTGAAACCTTTTTGGAGGGATTTTTCCATCATAGTATGAGAGTATTTTAAAGCTAAATTTTGAAATAAATTCATAAGTGGCCTATATATTAAAATATTTAATATATAACTTTATCAATTTTTAGCTAAAATAGGAGTAAATTTTTTATTTCTTAAATAAAAAATGGGATTAAGTTTTTAAATTATTTAAAAAGGATATAAAATGGATAAAGCCAAAATTGTTCAAAATTTAAATGTTTTGTTTAAACAAAGAGCAAAGTTTTACTCTTATTTTGATGAAAATATTGCCAAAATCAATAATACTGAAGTATTTGATTTTAAGAATGCTAAAAATTTAAATCCAGAAGAGGTATATAGGCAATTTTATCATTTTGATTATGCTATAAGAAAATTATTGCCTGCTATTTACAAGGCTTATGAAATTACAGATGCAGATTTAGACAAAGATTTTTAATTTATTTAGAGAATAGAATAAACTATTCTCTAAAAGACATATCTAAATTTTTTGATTCTTCTTTTATATTTTTACTCATATCTTCGCTTTGCTCAAATCCTCCACCAAATGCTTTGATTACATCTACTATGGAATTAGCATAAGAATATTTAGTATTATTAAAAGCAACCGCAGCATTAAGCCAATTTTGACGTGACTCTAAATAATCTTGCAAAGACATTTCTCCTATATCATAGCGTTCTTTAGCAATTTCATAGATTCTTTTGTAAGATTGTTCGCTTGCTTGTGCATTATCGTATTGTAAGCGTATAGTTTTTCTAGCTACTAAAGCATAGCGAATTTCTCCAAAAGCAGTAATCAAGGTATTTTGATAATTTACAAAAGCTTCATCTTTACTAAGCTTGGCTAAATTTACATTTTGGTAAATTTCACCCCAATGAAAAATAGGCAGAGCAAAGTTTCCACCTATATTCCAAGTTTTAGAACCTCCTTTAACCAAGGTATCTAAATCTCCGCTTTCAAATCCCAATAATCCTGTTAAAGAAAGGCTAGGCAAGAAAGCCGTGCGAGCAACTCCAACAAGATAATTTTGCTGAGTTAATTTTTCTAAAGAAGAGCCAATATCTGGACGTTGAAGCAAGATGGTACTTGAAATTCCAGTTGGAATGTCAAATTCTTTAAGATTAAAAACTTGATAGCTTTGATTTTTGTAAAGTATGTCATTTAAATCATTTGAAGTTAAAATTTTTAAAGCTTTAAGGTAATTTTCTTTATTTAATTTTGCTTCATTGCATTGCAAAGCCATACTTTCTAAGTTGGCTCTTGCTTGAGCAAGTTCATATTCACCTACAGCACCAACTTGAAATTTTTCATCATTAATCCTATAAATTTCTTTTGCAGATTCATAAGCTTCTTTAAGAGCATTTTCATTTTCATAAGCATTTACAAGATTAAAATAAGTTTGAACTGTATTTGAAATAACAGAAAGTCTTGCAGCTTCATAATCATACTCACTTGCTTTAAAGCCTGATTTTGAGGCGCGATATGTATCGCGATATTTTCCCCAAAGATCGATTTCATAGCTTAAATTAAGCCCCATTTTAAAATCATTACCGTAACTTACTTCCCCGGTTCGATTGCTTGGAGCATTTATAGCTGTTTTTGCACGACTACCGCTTGCGCTACTATCAAATTTTGGCAACAAACTGCTAAAATCTATACCTAATTGAGCAGCAGCTTGTTCCATGTGTATGAAGGCAAGTTTTAAATCATTATTATTTTTAAGTGCTAAATCAACCACTTTATTTAAATTTTCATCATCAAAATCTTTCCACCAATTTTTTGTGATAGAGCTATTGTTTTCTTTTTCCCAGGATAAGGCTCCAAGCTTATTATCAATGCTATAGTTTGCTTCGGGAATATTTAAATTTGGACTTAAAGAGCAAGCTGAAATCAAAAGAGTAAAACTTGCTATAGCGCTAATTGAAATTATTTTATTCATGAACCTTACCTCTTTTTTTATCTAGCCATTCATTAAAATTTTCTAAAAGATAGAAAAATAAAGGCACAAAGAATATCGCTAAAGTTGATGCTGCGATCATTCCACCAATTAGCCCTGTTCCTAAAGAGTGTCTTGAAGCACTTCCTGCTCCTGTTGCGAAAATCATTGGCAAGACCCCAAAAGTAAATGCCAAAGAAGTCATTATGATAGGACGAAAACGAAGTTTTGCTGCTGCAACAGCTGCTTCAAAAACTCCTTTGCCTTTTTTAAAGCGCTCTTCCATTGCAAATTCTACGATCAAGATAGCATTTTTAGCTGAAAGTCCAATCAAGAGCAAAAGTCCTGTTTGAAAATATATATCATTGCTAAATCCTCTTAAATATACCAATAAAAATGATCCAAATACCGCAAAAGGCACAGCTGTTACAACTGCTAAAGGTATAAGCCATCTTTCATATTGGGCAGCTAGAATTAAGAAGACAAATATCATCCCTAAAGCAAAAGCATAGCTTGCTGTTCCTTTGCTAGAAACTTCTTGATAGGCTGATCCACTCCAAGCTATGGAATAATCATCCCCTAAAGTTTCTTTTGCTACTTGAGCAATCGCTTCTATAGCTTGACCTGAAGTATAACCTGGTGCGGGTTGACCTTGAACTTGTGCCGCTGGGAAAAGGTTGAATCGTTTTACATCATCAGGCCCTGAACTTCTTTGTAAAGTTAAGAAAGAATCAAGTGGTATCATTTTTCCATCGTTTGATCTTACAAAAATATTTTTTAATGCATCTTGTGTGTTTCTAAAATCACCTTTTGCACGGATATTTACTTGGAAGTTTTTGCCTAACATAGAAAAATCATTAACATAATAAGTGCCTATAGTTGCATTCATTGTATTAAAAA
This sequence comes from Campylobacter sp. BCW_6466, assembly GCF_001762835.1. Lineage (NCBI taxonomy): Bacteria > Pseudomonadati > Campylobacterota > Epsilonproteobacteria > Campylobacterales > Campylobacteraceae > Campylobacter > Campylobacter sp. BCW_6466. The sequence continues at coordinate 61,540 of NZ_MJXO01000073.1, read as the reverse complement.
CATCTTGCATGTTAAGATTGTAGTGTTTTAATTTATCTCTATCAATTATAAGCTTGTATTGAGGGAAAGTTGTATCAAGGGTTGTTCTTACTCTTGATAGCTCTTTTCTTTGGTTGGCTACAGCAACAAGTTTATTTACATCTTTTTGTATTTCATCATAACTTTTTCCACTTTTGTTTTGAACATACATTTCAAAGCCACCTGTGATACTTAATCCAGGTATAGGAGGTAGACCTATAAATATACTTGAAGCGTTGCGATCAAAAGCAAATTTTTTATTAAGTTCCATGGCGATTTCATCAGCACTCACATTTCTATCTTTCCAATCTTGCAAGCCTATAAACATTGCAGCAGCGTTTTCTTTTAATGAGCTTGTAAAAAGATCAAATCCTATCATAGCCATTGCATCTTTAATTCCATTGGTTTTTAAAACTTCTTGACTTATATGATCAACTTCTGAGATTGTTCTATGAAGTGCTGAAGCCGAAGGAAGATTAATAATGCCAATCATCAAACCTTGATCTTCTTCAGGAACTAAAGAGCTTGGTACAGCTTTATAAAGATAAAAAATTGCCCCAAGCATAATACAAAAAATTAAAATAAAGCGAATGGTTCTTTTTAAAATATATGCTACTCCTGTGCTAAATACAGAAGTACTCCAATCAAAAAAATCATTAAATTTCTTTACAAATTTAAATGGCTCTCCTTCATTACGTCGTAAAAATAGTGCGCATAAAGAAGGTGTTAAAGTAAGAGCAACAAAGCCTGATATGGCTACAGATATTGCTAAGGTAAGGGCAAATTGTCTTTGAATTTCTCCAACAAAACCTGATATAAAAGAAACGGGTATAAAAACAGCACAAAGTACAAGAACAATTGAAATAACCGGAGAGCTAACTTCTTGCATCGCTTGGATAGCAGCATCTTTTACGCTTATTTGTTCATTTTCGTGTAAAATCCTATCGATATTTTCCACAACTATAATCGCATCATCTACAACAATCCCTATAGCTAAAATCAAGGCAAAAAGCGTAAGCAAGTTAATACTAAAGCCTAAAACATAAAGTCCAGCAAAAGTTCCTAATAATGAAACAGGTACAGCTATCATAGGAATAAGTGTTGCACGGAAATTCTTTAAGAACATATACATAACAATGATAACTAAAATTAGAGCTTCAACAAAAGTTTTAATTACTTCTTTGATTGATTCTATCACAAATTTTGTTGTGTCGTAAGGAATTTTATATGTTAAACCTTTTGGGAAATTTTTTGAAAGTTCTTGCATTTTAGCCTGGACAAGTTCTGCTGTATGCAATGCGTTTGCCCCTGATTGAAGATTGATTATAATCGGAACTGCATCATTGCCATTTAATCGTCCTTGTGAGCTGTATTGTTGTGATCCTATTTCTACATCAGCTATATCTTTAAGTCTTAAAAATGATCCATCATCATTTGTTCTTAAAATAATATTTTCAAATTCGCTAGGATTTTGTAGTCTTCCTTGCATAGTGATTGAATAAACATAAGGGGATTTTTGAGTTACGGGCTCTTCGCCAATTTTACCAGTTGCGTATTGAGCATTTTGGTCATTAACCGCAGAAATTACATCAGTAGCTGTGATTCCAAATTTATTTAATAAATCAGGTTTTAGCCAAATTCTTAAAGAATAATTACGATTTCCTATAGCGTTTGCATCCCCAACTCCCGGAACTCTTTTTAACTCATCTAAAACATTTAAAGCGATGTAGTTGTATACATCCACTGCACTCATTGAACCATCATTTGAATACATAGAAATTGCAGCAAGTGTTGCTGAAGAAGTTTTTCTAACAGTTACTCCAAGTTTTTTAACTGCATCTGGCATTTTTGCAGTTGCAGCTGAAATTCTATTATTAACATCTATAGTGGCTTGATCGGGATCTGTGCCGATATCAAAATAGACAGTCAAACTCATAGTTCCTGAAGAACTTGAAGTTGAATCCATATAAATCATATTATCTGCACCATTGATTGCATCTTCGATAGGACTTGCAACCGTTGAAGCAATGGTTTGTGCATCAGCTCCTGTGTAAGTTGCGCTTACCTTAACCGTAGGAGGAGTTAAAGAAGGATATTGTTCTATGGGTAAATTTGTAAGACCGATGACTCCAGCTAAAGAAATGATAATTGCAACAACTGAAGCAAAAACAGGTCTTTCGATAAAAAATTTAGAAAACATTATTGTGCTCCAATTTCTTTAACTTCGCTACCAACTTGAATTTTTTTAAAGTTATCTAAAATGATTTTATCGCCATTTTGCAATCCTTTGTCAATGATAGCGTATTCATTGTTTTGGTAGCTTATATGTACAGAAGATTTTTCTACTTTTCCATTTTTAACAAGAAGAACATAAACATCATTTTGATCTTGTTTAATAGCTATTTGAGGCACTTTAAAGCCATTTTTTTGTATAAAACCTTCTGAAGTAATTGTTGCAAAAGCACCCGGTAAAAGTGTTGAGTTGTTGTTATCAAATACAGCTTTGGCTTTTACTGTTCCACTATTAGCATCTATAACGGAATCAATAAAATAAAGTTTGCCTTGAACGGTTTCTCCATTAAGATTTAAATTTGCATGAATGCTGTCTAAATCCCATTTTCCGCTTTGAGTATTGCGGACTAAATTTAGTTTATCTGTATCTGAAATAAAGAAATCTGCGTAAATAGGATTTAAATTTGTAACTCTAGCTAGTTCAGTTGTTGAAGCACTTACATAATCCCCTATATTAACTAAAGCATCTCCTATAGTACCATCAAAAGGAGCTTTTATTTCGGTATGATCTAGATCAATTCTTGCATTTGCAAGTTGTGCTCTAGCAGTTGTTAGACTAGCTTTTGCATTATTAAATGTAGCAAGAGAAGAGTCGTATTCTTTTTGAGAGATTGCATTTTTGCTAAAAAGAGCCTTGGAACGATTAAAATCCTTGCTCGCGTTTTCAAAAGTTGCCTTAGCCATTAAAGCTTGTCCGTAAGCTGAATCAACGCTAGCTTTAAATTTATCTTGCTCTACAATAAATAATGTCTGTCCTTTTTTTACCTTATCTCCAGCCTTAAAAAGTTTATTTACTATTACGCCACTAACTTGAGGTTTTATAATAACATCATAATCACTGACAAGTTTAGCAGGATAAGTAAAACTAAGTGGCAAATCTTCAGATTTAGCACTCATTGTTGTTACAGGTTGAGGCGGCATTTGTATTTTTGGTGCTTCTTCTTTGCTACAAGCAGTGAGTAAAAGCACAACACTTAAAGCTAAAATAGTATTGTTTTGAAATAATTTCATGGTTTTGCCTTGAAAAATTAAATTAAAAATTGTAATATTTATTACAAAAATTTTTGGCTAATTATATCTTAATTTTGGTTAATAAAATTATTTTTTAAGCTTTGGAGCCATTGATCCCATTTAGAAAAACGTTTACAACAAATTCAACATGTTCTTTTTGTTCTTTTTTATTTTTCAAAGGAGCATTAATTAAAACATTAAGATGATGATAAGGTTCTTTTAACATAGTGCAAAAAAGAACAGCAAGTTTTTCTGCATTTTTTTTCATATAAGAATTATTTTGTTGCTTAAAAAAATCCATAAGTATGTTATAGGAAAAATTTTGTTGATTGTTTTCTATCCAATTAGCAAGGTGTCTATCTTTATCATAAACTTGAGAATAGATAATTTTACCAAAAGCTACAGCTTCTGGTTGATTAAAAATTTCTATAAAAGTTAAACCAAAAGAAGTTAAAATTTCTTTTAAAGTACCATTTTCAATTTCTTGTGTTTTGGAATAAATAAGATGAAAATGTTTTTTACATATGTCATCTAAAATTTCAAAGAATAATCCTTCTTTACTTTTAAAACCATCATAAATATTAGAATAAGATCCTCCAGATAATTTAATAATATCACTCAAACTTGTTTCTTGGTATCCTTTTGTTAAAAAAAGCTCTAAGGCCACTGCTTTGATTTTTTCTTGTCTGGCTAAAACTTTTTGTGATGGTGTTCTATTTGAGTTCATTTTTATCCTTTATAAGAGTTCTTTTAGGGTATACAAATATACTTTTTCTAAAAACCGAAATTTTTTCATTATCCTTTGCGTAAGCTTTTATATGTAAAGGAAAAATTACATCTTTTTTATCATTATTTGCTAAATTTTTTGTAGCTTTGATAACAACTATTTTTTTAACTTGCTCTCCTGCTTTTAATTTAAAAGGTTTGTTTGGTCTTATGATTTCAATTCCATCATTTATTCCTTCTAAATTTGCTGTAAAATAATATTCATGAGGTTTAGAATCTGTATTTTGAAACAAAAAGGTATAAGCATTTGAAATGACTAATTCACCTTTAACATTTGAAATATTATATAATTCGCTACTACGATTGATATTTAAAAGCATGCTTTCTTTTTTGCTTCCCATGATGATTAAAGCTAGTAAAGCAATTAAAAGAACTATAAAATATGCTATCGTTCTAAATCTTAAATAATGAACCTTAGAACGCGTTTCAATAGCTTTTGCACTTGTCCAATTGATCAAACTTGGACGATTAAATTTGCTTTGTACCTTAGAGCAAGCATCGGCACATTCAAGACAATTAATACATTCAAGTTGCATTCCTTTGCGTATGTCAATATGAGTTGGACAGATGCTAACACAGGCTTCACAACCTATGCATTCTCCTTCAGGCGGTTTTTTATGAAGTTTAGTGTGTCCATCATAAATCAAACCTCCGCGTTTTTCATCGTAGATCACTTGCATTGTATCATGATCAAACATTACAGATTGTATTCTTGCATAAGGACAGACATAAATACAAAATTTTTCTTGTAAATAGGTAATATCCAAAGTAAAAAGTAAGCTAGCACAAAATAAAACTCCAAGTAAAAGTAGATGCTCACCAGGATTTTGAATATAATTGAAAAAATCTTCAGGAGGAATAAAGTACCAAAGTAAATTACTAACAGCAACTAAAGATATAAAATAAAAAATTATTACTCCAAGAAATTTTTTAAAATATTGTCCCTCATATTCTTTTTGTTTGTTATTGATATTTTTGCGAATTTTAAGAATTTTAGTTTGTATGATATCTCTATATATAACTCTAAAAATTGTTTGTGGACAACTCCAAGCACACCAAATTCTTCCACCTAAAGTTGTAATAAAAAAAATAAATAAAAAAAGAAATATAAGAACAAAAGGCATGAGATAAAATTCTTGTGTTGAAAAAGAAATAAAAAATAGGTTTAATTTAGAATGATCAAAACTTAAAAGAAAAAAATGATTTTCATTAATTCTTATGAAAGGTAGGGCAAATATGATAATACTTGCAATTAAATATACAAAATATCGTTTTTTTGTATAGTTTGTAATGTGTCCTTGCATTTTTAGACCTTAATTATAATTTTTTAGCACTTTGTAATTAAGGATTATAACCGATAAAAACTAAAACAATTTTTAAATGCTTTCTAAGTTAGAATTAATAAGAAGTGTTTTATAATTATATTTCACAACAAAAATTTACACAGAAAGGTGGTGAGGACTGTGCCAGGAATCAAGGTGCATCCTAACGAGTCTTTTGATGAAGCGTATCGTAAATTCAAAAAACAAGTAGATAGAAATCTAGTTGTAACTGAAGTAAGAGCAAGAAGATTTTTCGAGCCTATGACTGAAATTCGCAAAAAACAAAAAATTTCAGCACGCAAAAAAATGCTTAAAAGACTTTATATGCTTAGACGCTACGAGTCAAGACTCTAACCCAAAAGCCCGAAAGGGCTTTTTTTATATCTGCAAACTTCATTTGGTATTAAAAAGTATTTATTATTTTTTGTTAAAATTTCTAATCTAGATTTTCTGTTTTTAGGATAAACTTATGAAAAAAATCAAAAAAATCATTCAAATTGGTATGATAGGTGGTTTAGCAGCTGTTGCTGGAGGTGCTTTAGCAGGTTGTGGAAGTAATAATGACAATGCAGATACTTTAAATCAAGCAGCTAATGCTCAAGGAGCTTTTGTAATTATCGAAGAAACAGCTCCAGGGCAGTATAAAATCAAAGATCAATATCCAAGTGATGAAACAAGGGTAGTTTTAAAAGATCTTAATGGTACAGAAAGAATTTTATCCAAAGAAGAAATGGATGCTTTGATTAAAGAAGAAGCAGCTAAAATTGACAATGGAACTTCAAATTTAACTAAAGACAATGGACAAATCAGTAGCGGAGGATTGAGTTTAGGAGAAACTTTACTTGCAAGTGCTGCAGGTGCTATTTTGGGAAGTTGGATAGGTTCAAAACTTTTCAATAATCAAAATTTTGCTAATCAACAACGCGGTGCTTTTTCAAATCAAAGTGCTTATCAAAGAAGTGTGAATAGTTTTAATAAAGCAGGCTCAACGAGTTCTACCTCAAGCGCTAAAAAATCAGGCTTTTTTGGTGGAGGCTCTAAAGCTGCAAGTTCTAGTTCTTCTTTTGGTTCTTAAGGATAAATAATGCAATTATTACAAGTAGACAAACTTCAAAAAGATTATTTAGAAAATATAGGTTTTTCTTGGCATACAGATGAAGATGGAAGTGATTATATTAGCAATAAGTTAGTTTGTGTTAAGGAAAGTGAAGCTAATGCTTATTATGAAGCGGTAAATGAGCTTTATGATATGTTTATTGCTGCAGCGCAAGAAGTGATTGATAATGATCGTTTTGATGAGCTTGGAATTCCTTTTAATCTTATTGATGCGATTAAGATGAGTTGGGAAAATGAGGTTCATTGGCATTTATATGGGCGTTTTGATTTAGCGGGTGGACTTGATGGTAAGCCTATAAAACTTATAGAATTTAATGCTGATACCCCTACTGCTCTTTTTGAAAGTGCGATTTTACAATGGGCGCTTTTAAAACAAAATGGAATGGATGAAAGCGCACAATTTAACAGCATTTATGAAAGTTTGATGGATAATTTTAAAAGACTTATTACCCTTGATGAAAGTGTTGAAGGGTTTGAAGAGCATTATCAAGGATGGAAAATTCTTTTTTCAAGTGTTGTAGGAAGTAAAGAAGAAGAAATCACTACAAAATTACTTTCTCATATAGCCAATGAAGCAGGTTTTCAAACTAATTTTTCCTTTGTGGATGAGGTGGAATTTAGCGAAGAGGGTATTTTTAAAGAGGGCGAAAATTATGAGTATTGGTTTAAGCTTATTCCTTGGGAAGATATAGCCATAGAAGAGGGTGAACTTGCCATGCTTTTAACTCAAATTATGCGTAATCAAAGAGCAATTATTTTAAATCCTGCTTATACGCTTTTATTTCAATCTAAGGGAATTTTAAAAATTTTATGGGAACTTTATCCAAATCATCCTTTACTTTTAGAAACAAAAGATACTCCTTTAGAGGGTAAAAACTATGTTAAAAAACCTGTTTTTGGTAGAGAAGGTGCAAATATCAGTATAATTAAAGATGGAAAAACTTTGCATGAGAATGTAGGTCCTTACGGGAATAATAAGGCTATTTATCAAGAATATGTAGAGTTTAATTCATGTGAAAACGAATACTATCAAGCAGGTGTTTTCTTTGCCTATGAAGGGTGTGGTTTAGGATTTAGAAAAGGTGGTCTTGTGCTTGATAATTATTCTAAATTTGTAGGACATATCATAAAGGATTGAAAAATGAAAATTGTTTGTTTAGATGCGGCAACTTTAGGGGATTATGATTTAAGTGTTTTTGAAAAATTTGGTTCTTTACAAATTTATACTACAACAAATAAAGAGCAAACCATAGAGCGTTTAAAAGATGCTAATGTCGCCATAACAAACAAGGTTGTAATTGATAAAGATGTGATTGATGCTTGTAAAAATTTAAAACTCATTTTAGAAACTGCTACAGGGGTTAATAATATCGATATTGAGTATGCTAAAGAAAAAGGTATTATTGTAAAAAATGCTGCTGGGTATTCTACCATGAGTGTTGTACAACATACTTTTGCATTTATGTTTGCTTTTTTAAATCAAGTGCTTTATTATGACAAATGGAGTAAAGAGGGTAAATGGTGTGAAAGTCCTATTTTTACAGATTATAGCAGAATTTTAAACACCTTAAGCGGTAAAAAACATGGTATTATAGGCTTAGGAACTATAGGTAAAGAAGTGGCAAAAATTTCAAAGGCTTTTGGAGCTGAAATTTATTATTGTTCTACGAGTGGAGCTAATAAAAACGCAGATTTTATACATTTGGAATTAAAAGATTTATTAAAAACTTGTGATATTATAAGTATCCATGCACCTTTAAATGAAAAAACTAAAAATTTACTCACCTTTGAAGAATTAAAGCTTTTAAAAGATAATGCGATTTTGATTAATGTAGGAAGAGGTGGGATTATCAATGAAAATGATTTAGCTAAAATCATAGATGAAAAAAATATTCGTGTAGGGCTTGATGTTTTAGAAATTGAACCTATGATGAAAAATCATCCGCTTTTAAGCATTAAAAATAAAGAAAATCTTATTATCACCCCTCATGTTGCATGGGCGAGTAAGGAAGCTTTAAATGCTTTAATGGATATAGTTTATAATAATTTAAAAGAATGGATAGAAAATGGCAAGTGAACATAGTTTTGATATTTCAGCAGCTTTAGATAAGCAAGAGTTAAAAAATGCTTTTGAACAAGCTAAAAAAGAACTTGATAGTCGTTATGACTTAAAAGGAATTAAGTGTGAGATTGATTTAAACGAAAAAGAGAGTATTTTTAAACTCAGTTCTTCTAGTGAAGGAAAACTTGATGTTCTAAAAGATATAGTGATTTCTAAACTTATCAAAAGAGGAATTAATCCTAATGCTATTAAAGAGCTTTCTCGTGAAAGTGGAGCAATGTTTCGTTTAAATTTGAAAGCAAACGATGCTATTGATAGTGAAAATGCTAAAAAAATCAATAAAGCTATTAAAGATAGCAAGCTTAAAGTTAACTCTTCGATTCGTGGTGAAGAAATTCGTGTTGTAGCAAAACAAATCGATGATTTACAAGCTGTGATGAAGCTTGTAAAAGAGCTTGATTTAGAGTTAAATATCAGTTTTAAAAATCTCAAATAAGGTTAAATTTGAAACATTGTTTAGCTCTATGTTTTGTTTTTTTTCTTTGTGCTTGTAGTGTGAAAAATCAAAATTTTTCAAGTCAAAGCTTGATGGTTTTGATTGCTTCTCCTATGATAAAAATCAATGATGCAGCTTTTTTAAAAAAAGAAAATAATGCTTTAAATTTGGAAGTTTATAAACTAGGGCAAGCTTTTTTTGAACTCAAAATCAAGGATAAAATTTGCATCAATGCAGTGTGTTATGATAAAAAAGTGTTTAATCAAAAATTTTTTAAAAATGTATATTATGATGATATTTTAAGTGATATTTTAAAGGCAAATGCTTTATGGCAGGGTAAAAATTTAGAAAAAACTGATTGTGGTTTTGAGCAAAATTTAAAAGCAAAAAATTATGAAATTTTTTATCAAGTTTGTGATAATAAAGTAAGTTTTTTTGATAAAATTTCACATACTAAAATTATCTTAACGCATATTCAAAATTGAAGGATAGAGTTTGAAATTTTTTTTACTGGTATTTTGCTTTGTAAATCTAGCTTTAGCACAAGTTTATAAAGGTGAATTGTATTTTTATCATTTGCAGGATAAAGAAATTTTTGCCATAGTTTATGATAATGCACCTATGACTCCACTTTTTGACAGGGATAAAAATCAAACAAGTTCTAGTTTTTTAATTGTTGATGATATAAATGGAAATTTAGAGATTCCACTCTTTAAGATAAATGATTTTTGGCAGGATGAGCGTAAAAAATATAAAATCAATTCTTCTAAAATGCTTACATATGATAATAAAAATTTTCAAGGAGAAAATTTAGGAACGACTACTTTAGAACTTATTGAAACGCAAGATGGCATTCGTATAAAGCGTAGTCTTGATTTTATAGGTTTTAATGATGATTTTAAAGAATTTCATCCTGTTCATAAGGGTGTATTTAGCTTTGAACAAATTCGCCAAAAACCTATTTTTTTACAAGATGGAAAAATTAGTTTTGAAGAATGGTATTATTTTTATGAAGATGGCATGAGTCGTGCTATTTTAGAGTTAAATAATTTTGTTTATGATATTAATGCTCACGCGTTTGTAAAACTAAATGATTTGTATAATACTGAAAATCAAAAATTTCAAAATCTTTTACATGAGAAGCTTAAAAATACATGTGATGAGTGTTTTGAAGATCTGCAAAATTTACAATTTAATAATAATTTTTTGCTTAATAATGGAAAACTAAAAATTTGTTATCTACCTTTTGAAGGTCATTTTTTAGATGAAAATATTTGCGTAGAATTTAACGAAGATGAGCTTAAGGAATTTAAAAAATAATGGAAAAATTAAAAAATTTTTTAAGTTTGAAAAATATAGAAGATACTCAAATTTATAAAGAACTTAAGTGTGCTAAAAATGAGGCTTTGATTCTTAGAGAACTTTGTAGAAATTATGTCGTTTCTATTTCTTCTATCAATGCCTTTACTTTATTATCGACAATTTTTGGAAATGATAAGTATCTTTATCTTGATGCTTTGGAGGATTTAAAAAAACTTATCGAAAGAGGTTTTGTAAATCAAAATTCGAGTTTTTTTAAAAGTTTAGAAAATAATAAAACTCAAACATTAACTCTTGCCTTATTGCAAAGCGAGCTTAGTCTAAGTGAATATTTTTTAGAATTTTTAGAAGCAAAACCTCGTTTAAACTTTGAGAAACAAGAGGCTTATGCAGATTATTTAGAATATTTAAAAGATGAATTTGTGCGTATTCAATTATACGAAAGATTAAGTTTTATACAAAAAAGTGCTTATAATAGTGAAATAAAAAATCAAATTAAACTTTATGAAAAACATATCAAAGAAAGACTAAAAAAAAGTAAATTTTATAATGTATTAGCTGATATTTTTAAAGAATACAATCTTGAACATAAAGAACAAATTATTTTTCTAGCACTTTTAAAAGAAGAATACGCCTTAAGTAATGAAAGTTCGATTTCTAGAGAAATGAATTCTTTACTTTCTTTAATCAGTGAAAATGATTTAGAAAGGCATAAAAATAAAAAACTATTACAAGAAAATGCTCCTCTTTTAAACTTAATCGAGTATGATGAATATTTAAATGCTTTTGGAGATATTTCTAAAAGTTTTTTTATTATTGATGAAATTTTACAAAGAATTATAAATTTTGAACCAAAACAAAGTAAAAAAATCAAAATTGAAAGTGTTTTAAAAGATCAAGATATTTTCGAGCTTATAGAACCAAGCACTGACATCAATGATATTATTATGCCTGAAAATACAAAAGAGCTTTTAGAAAATATTTTAAAACAACAAGATAAAAAAGTCCTAGAAAGACTTCATTCTTGGGGTATAAAGAGCAATAAAAATATAGAAGCTAAAATTATTTTTTATGGTCCTGCTGGTACTGGAAAAACTATGTCAGCTTTAGCTATGGCTAAATCAATGAAAAAATCTGTTCTTAGTTTTGACTGTTCTAAAATTTTGAGCAAATGGGTTGGAGAGAGTGAACAAAATGTAAGAAAAATTTTTGATACCTATAAAAATATCGTGCAAACTTGCAAACAAAGTCCTATTTTACTTCTCAATGAAGCCGATCAGTTTTTAAGTACGCGTGTAGATGGAAGTAGTGGTAGCGATAAAATGCATAATCAAATGCAAAATATATTCTTAGAGCAAATTGAGCGTTTTAGCGGTGTGATTATCGCTACGACAAATTTTTTAGAAAGCTTAGATAGTGCATTTTCAAGAAGATTTGATTATAAGATAGAATTTAAAAAACCTGATTTTAAAGATAGGCTTAAAATTTGGGAAAAATTTCTACCTAAAAAAGCATTATTTGAAAAAGATTTTGATATAAATATTTTATCAAATTATGAATTAAGTGGAGCACAAATTTTAATGGTGGTGAAGAATACAGCTTTGAAAGTAGCTGTATCACAAGATGGGGTTTTTAAAATGCAAGATTTTATAGAAAGCATACAAAAAGAATTAAATTCAAGTTTTGATAAAAGTAAGATTGTTGGATTTTAACTTTTTTAATGTTTTTGTATAGCGAACTATAAAATAAAACAAAGCTACAATTAAAGCACTCCATTCCCAAAACATAGGAACTTTTGGAGTTAAAAAATAATGATAACTTGCCAAAACTAAGCTTAAATATCCTAGTTTTCTGATTTTACTAAGTTTTTTAAAGATTTTAAAAGAACTTAAAAGCATTAAAAATATGATTAAAAATGCGATAAATCCACTTACTTCTAATAAACGATGTGAAATATCATCAAAAAGCTTTAAAATTTGAGCATTTCTATCAAAAATAAAATAATTTAAAAAGTGTAAAATCGCCCAAAAAGCTGCAAAAATACCTAAAATTTTAGGATAATTTTTTGTTTTTTTAAATTTCAGTAAAGAAAATAAAAGACTTAAATTTAAAAAGATTAAAGCAAATATTCCAGTGTAAATATAGGCTTCTTTTACAAAATCCAAGGCTTTTATGATGTGATAAAAGCCATAGATTAAACTTATGATAAAGCTAAAATAAGCAAGAAATTTAAAGTATTTTGCCTGCATTAAAAATTCACTTTTAAGTCCATGTTTTTATATAAACTTGCCACTTCTTTTTCATATCCATTAAACATTAAAGTAGGCTTGGTAAAGAAATCTCCTAAAGTCCTCTCGTTAGCTTGAGACCATCTAGGATGAGAAACATTAGGATTGACATTGGCATAAAAACCATATTCGTTTGGAGCGTAACTTTCCCAAGTGGATTTAGGCTGTTCTTTGGTAAATTCTATTTTAACTATGGATTTAATACTTTTAAAGCCATATTTCCAAGGAACAACAAGGCGTATTGGAGCGCCATTTTGAGGCTTTAAGGCTTTTTTATACATTCCTACTGCAAGCAAGGTAAGAGGATGCATAGCTTCATCCATGCGAAGTCCTTCTACATAAGGATAGTCTATAGTTGGAAATAAAGTATCTTGATCGGGAAATTGACTCTTATCTAAAAGAGTGGTGAATTTAACAAATTTTGCCTCGCTTGTAGGTTTTGCCATTTCAATTAAACGACGCAATTCAAAGCCTACCCAAGGTACCACCATAGACCAAGTTTCAACACAGCGAAAACGATAAATTCTTTCTTCTAGGGGAAAATTTAAAATATCTTCCATGTTTAAAGTTAAAGGTTTTTCTATTTCTCCACTGATATCGATTTTCCAATTTTGAGTGTTGAAATTTTGTGCTAATGATACAGCCTTTTTTTTATTTGTTGAAAATTCATAAAAATTGACATAATTTGTAGCCAGTTCTTCATCGCTGATTTCAAGTTTGTTTGGATTAGTATCGTTTGTGAAATTTAAAGCAGATAATTTAGAAGTAAGCACACTTGAACTTATTAAAGCACCTGCTCCAAGTTTTAAAAAATCTCTTCTTTTTTTATATAAATTCTCAGGAGTTATAATCATAATTTTTCCTTATTAAAAATTTTTATTATTAAAACATAACAAGGATAATGATTATTAAATTTCTTGTAGAATTTTTTCGCAAATTTTTCTAGGGTTATTATCTTTATAAACAGGGCGTCCAACTACAATAAAATCGCTTAAATTTTCTCTAGCCATTGTTAAATTAGCGACGCGTTTTTGATCATCATTTTTCTCTCCAAATGGACGAATTCCTGGAGTGAGAGTTAGGAAATTTCTTTGAGTGTGTTCTTTGATGATTTTACTTTCAAAAACAGAGCATACCATACCATCAAGTCCATTTTCATAGGATATTTTTGAAAAATTAATTACAGCTTCTTCGATTTTTTGTCTATAAATACTAAAGAAATTTTCTTCATCAAAACTCGTAAGAGTAGAAACTGCTAAAACTAAAGGTCTTTTTGAAAATTTGCTAAGCCGTGTCATAACTTCTTGCATGGCTATTTTTCCAGCACTTGCATGGATATTGATCATATCAACACCAAGTTTTGATATTTCTTCGCAAGCATCTGCCATAGTGTTGGGAATATCATAAATTTTAAGATCAAGAAATATTTTAAAATCATCAACTTTTTTAAGTTCTTCTATGAAATTAAAACCATCTCTTAAATATGCTCTTAAACCTACTTTTAACCATATGTCTAAATTTTTTAATTCTTTAGCAAGTTGTAAGCATTCCTCTTTTGTAGAAAGATCAAGCGCGACACAAAGCTTCATTTTTTAGCCTTTATCAAGGCATCTAAAACTCCATTTATAAATTTTGGAGAATTGTCATTAGCAAGTTCTTTGGCAAGTTCTATAGCCTCATTGATAACAATGGCACTAGGAGTATCGGTAAAAAGTAACTCATAAGCTCCAAGTCTTAGTATAGCTCTTTCTACATGTCCTAAAGCTGTAATTTGATTATCATTTAGAAATGAATTTAAGGTTTCATCAATATTGTTTAAATTATCTAAAATTCCATGATATAAATTTAAAGTAAAATTTTTTTGTTCATTGCGTATTTTTTTTTCATCTAAAATTTCATCTACAAAAACGTTGTTTTGAGAATTTAATTCAAAAGCATAAAGTAAGGAGATGACGCTTTGGCGAACTTGATGACGCGTTGCCATTAAAGCTCCTTGCTTAAATTTAACATCTCAATTACAGTTGTCATAGCTTCAAAGCCTTTATTGCCTGCCTTGCTTCCAGCTCTTTCTACGGCTTGTTCTATTGTGTCTGTAGTTAAAACACCAAAGCTTACAGGGATATTATGATTTAAACTCACATTGGCTATGCCTTTGGTAGTTTCTGCTGAAACATAGTCAAAATGCGGAGTTGAGCCACGAATTACTGCGCCTACGCAACAAATTGCATCAAATTTTTTGCTTTCTATAGCTTTTTTTAACGCATACGGAAGTTCAAAAGCACCAGGAACAAGTATAAGGCTTAGATTTTCCTCTTTGCCTCCGTGTCTTAAAAAAGCATCTTTTGCTCCTTCTACAAGACGATCTGTGATAATATGATTAAATCTTGCATTAATGATAGCAATTTTTGTTTTTGAGTCTAAATTTAATTTTCCTTCAATAATATTCATTTGTTTTCCTTATATGATATTTTGTATTTCTAGTAATGTATTAACGCAATTTTTAAGGCGTGTAAGATTAAGCATATTAGGTCCATCGCATAAAGCCTCGCAAGGATTAATATGTGTTTCAAAGAAAAAGCCATCTATGCCTACGGCTGCTGCCGCTCTTGCTAAAGGTTCTACAAATTCGCTTTTCCCTCCGCTACTTCCACCTGCAGCACCTGGCATTTGTACACTATGGGTAGCATCAAAAATAACTGGAGCAAATTCACGCATGATAACTAAAGAACGCATATCTACTACTAAATTTCCATAGCCAAAGCTAGCTCCTCTTTCAGCCACAAAAACACCATTTTTTTGAGCAGATTCATAGCCTTCATCTTCTATACCACGGGTTTGTAGAACTTTTTTAACGCTGTATTTGATATCGCTTGGGTTTAAAAATTGTCCTTTTTTGATATTAACTTTTGCCTTAGTTTTTGCTGCGGCTATAAGTAAATCGGTTTGGCGACATAAAAAAGCAGGAATTTGCAAGACATCAGCTACTTCACTTGCAGGGTTTGCTTGATTGCTTTCATGTATATCGGTTAAGATTTTCATACCAAATTCATCTTTTACGCTTTGTAAAATTTTTAATCCTTCTTCAAGACCAGGACCTCGAAAAGAATTAATACTTGTGCGATTGGCCTTGTCAAAGCTTGATTTGAAATAAAATTCTATATTTGGATTTTCATTAAAATTTTTTAATTGTTCAGCAACTTTAAAAATCAAATCTTTGCTTTCTATCACACAAGGACCAGCAATGAGTATCATTTTTTTCATTTTTTTCCTTTGTTCTTAACTAAAATTAATCCACCAAAAATAATGCCTATTATACCTAAAAAAACCATAGTACTTGGTAAATTATCTCCTAAAATTATCCCAACTATCATACTAAATACTACATCAAGATAACTAACCCCAGCAACCACTCCTGCTTGTTTAGCGATACCATAAGCTTTGGTGACATGAATTTGATAAATGGTACCTAAAGTTCCCATAATGGCAATGATAAGCCAAGCTGTAAGACTTGGCATCACAAAAGGTGCTAGAATGAAATCTAAATGCAAAGAATCAAGATGCTGTGGTTCAAAAAATTCAGCACTGATCATAGAAATTAAAGGCATTAAGGTTCCTAAAAGGATAAAAGAAAAGGCAATTTGTTCTGTAGTGTAAGATTTTCTAAGTTCTCTTACACTTGTAAGAGCTAAAGCGGCTAAAAATCCACTCGTGATACCTATAACTGAATTTTTTAAATCAAAGCCTGAATGATTTAAATTGTGAGTCCAAGGCTGAGCGATTAAAAGTACTCCACCAAATGCTATTAAAATTCCTATCCAGCCTTTGATGCCAATATTTTCTTTAAAAACAACAAAAGCTATTAAAGTAATAAAAATAGGAGCGGTTTTTTGAAAAGCAAAAGCTCCACCTAGTGTAATATTTGAAACATTATAGAAAAACATATATAGTGAAAGCGTGCCTACTACTCCACGAAATATCAAGAGCCAAAAATGCCCCCCTTCTTTATGTGCCTTAGATCGTTTTAAAAGATAGACTATGAAAAAAATTCCTATGATATTTCTAAAAAACATAATTTCTATAGAACTCATTTCCTTGCTAAGAATTTTTGCACAAGCTCCCATAAGTGCAAAATCCAAACATGCTAAAATCATGAAATAAATTCCTAAATTATGCTTGATTACTTTTAGCATTTTTTTCCTTGACTAAAATCTGGGCTAATTCTAGTCTTTTTTTGCTTAATATTAAGCCAAATTTTATATAATTTTAAAAATATAATTTTCTAGGAAAAAAATGCAAAGCATCATACTTATAGGCAAGCCAAATGTGGGAAAATCAAGTCTTTTTAATAGAATGGCAAGACAAAGAATAGCTATTACAAGTGATATTTCAGGCACAACTAGAGATACAAATAAAACAGAAATTCATATTCATTCAAAAAAAGCCATGCTTATTGATAGTGGGGGGCTTGATGAAAGTGATGAACTTTTTAAAAATGTGAAAAAAAACACTTTAAAAGTAGCTAAAGAAAGCGATATCATACTTTATCTAGTTGATGGGAAATTAGCGCCTGATGATGAGGATAGACAGTTTTTTTATTCTTTAAAAAAACTTGGAAAACCTATAGCCTTAGTGATTAATAAAGTAGATAATAAAAAAGATGAAGAAAGGGCTTGGGAGTTTGCAAATTTTGGCGTAAAGGAAATCTTTAATCTTTCAGCAACTCATAATGTAGGCTTAGATGAACTTTATGAATGGCTTGGAAAATTTTTACATGAAGAGTTTTTAATCCCCGATGAAGAAGAAAATTTAGAAGATTTTTTAGAGCATTATGAAGAAGGAAAAGAATTTCAATTTAAAGAAGTTGATCAAAATCATATCAGAGTGGGTATTGTAGGGCGTGTAAATGTTGGAAAATCAAGTCTTTTAAATGCTTTGGTTAAGCAAGAACGCAGTGTTGTAAGTTCTATCGCAGGAACTACTATAGATCCTGTTAATGAAAGTGTAGTTCATAAAGATAAAGTGATAGAATTTGTTGATACTGCAGGTATTAGAAAAAGGGGTAAAATTCAAGGACTAGAACGCTTTGCACTAAATCGCACGGAAAAAATTTTATCTCATTCTCAAATAGCACTTTTGGTTTTAGATGCGCATGAGGGCTTTAACGAGCTTGATGAACGCATTGCTGGGCTTGTGGCTAAGTATTGTTTGGGTGTGATTATTGTTTTAAATAAATGGGATAAAAGTGAGATGGATTTTGATAAGACTGTAAAAGAATTGCGTCTTGATCGTTTTAAATTTCTAGCTTACGCACCCGTGATTAGTGTATCAGCTTTAAGTGGAAAAAGGGTGCATGTTTTACTCGATAAAATTTTGCAAATTTTTGAAAATTTTACTCAAAAAATCCAAACTTCTAAGCTTAATACCTTGATAGAAAATGCCACAAGAGCACATCCTTTGCCGCATGATTATGGGAAATTGGTTAAAATTTATTATGCAGTACAATATGACTTAGCACCGCCAAAAATTGCACTTATTATGAATCGTCCTAAGGCCTTGCATTTTAGCTACAAGCGTTATTTGCAAAATCAAATCAGAAAAGAATTTAATTTCGAAGGTGTGCCTTTAGTGATCGCTTCGCGTAAAAAGGGCAGTAAAGAAAATGATGAAAGTTAAAAATATCGTTTTTATAGGATTTATGGGTTCTGGAAAAAGCACTTTAGCAAGAGCTTTAGCTAAGGATTTAGATCTTGTTTTTTTAGATAGTGATTTTTTAATAGAACAAAAATTTAATCAAAAAGTCAGTGAAATTTTTGCGCAAAAAGGTGAGAATTTTTTTAGAGAACAAGAGCAAAAAATGGCTGATTTTTTTAGTTCTTGTGAGAAAACTTGTATTGCTACAGGTGGGGGCTTTGTTAATGTTTCAAATTTAGAAAAAGCAGGTTTTTGTATTTATTTAAAAGCAGATTTTGAATATTTAAAAAAGCGTTTAGATGAAAATGAAATTTCTAAAAGACCTTTATTTTATGATGAAATTAAAGCAAAAAAATTATATAATGAGCGTTTAAGCAAGTATGAACAAAAGGCAAATTTTATTTTAAATATAGAAAATAAAAATATAGATGAGCTTTTAAGCGAGATTAAAAAGGTGATAAAATGAGAGTATTAACAGGCCTTCAGCCAAGTGGCGATTTGCATATAGGTAATTATTTTGGTGCGATTAAACAAATGGTAGATGCGCAAGAAAAAAACCAAATGTTTATGTTTATTGCTAATTATCATGCCATGACTTCTTCTCAAGATGGAGAAAAAATTCAACAAAATTCCTTAAAAGCTGCTGCGGCTTTTTTAAGCCTTGGTATAGATCCACAAAAGAGCGTTTTTTGGTTGCAAAGTGATGTTAAGGAAGTTATGGAGCTTTATTGGATTTTATCGCAATTTACTCCTATGGGTTTATTAGAGCGTGCGCATAGTTATAAGGATAAAGTTGCTAAGGGGCTTAGTGCTTTACACGGACTTTTTTCTTATCCTGTTTTAATGGCAGCTGATATTTTACTTTTTGATACACAAATTGTTCCTGTGGGAAAAGATCAAATCCAACATGTTGAAATCGCACGTGATATTGCTTTAAAAGTTAATAATGAATGGGGTGAAATTTTTACCCTTCCAGAGGCTAAAGTTAATGAAGAAGTAGCTGTAGTTGTAGGCACCGATGGGGCAAAAATGAGTAAATCTTATCAAAATACTATAGATATTTTTAGCAGTGAAAAAACCTTAAAAAAACAAATTTCTTCCATAGTTACAGATAGCACCGCTTTAGAAGATCCAAAAGATCATGAAAACTGCAATATTTTTAAAATCGCAAAGCTTTTTTTAGATGAATCAGGGCAAAAAGAATTACAAATACGCTATGAAAAAGGTGGTGAGGGTTATGGACATTTTAAAATGTATTTAAACGAGCTTGTAAATGCTTATTTTAAAGAAGCAAGAGAAAAATATAATGAGCTTTTAGAAAAGCCTTCGCATTTGAAAGAAATTTTGGATTTTGGTGCGACAAAAGCAAGAAAAATCGCCCAAGAAAAAATGCAAAAAATTTATGAAAAAATCGGACTTTAAGGAGTAGAAAATGCTAGATTTAAAAAATTTGCAAAATAATTTTGATGAAGTGGCTAAAAAGTTAAAAAATAAAAAAGTTGATGAAAATATCTTAAAAAAACTTGCTGAACTTTTTGCAAGTTTAAAAAAAGAAAAAACAGCTTTAGAAGAATTTCAAGCTTTTCAAAATAAATTCAGTAAAGAACTTGCTACAACCGAAGATAAAGAAAGTTTAAAAGCAAAATTAAGCGAAAATAAAAGTAAAATTAATGAGCAAAGCGCTAAAGTAAATGCTTTAGAAAATGAGCTTGAAGAAATCGCTCATGCCATCCCAAATATCCCTGATGAATGTGTGCCTGTGGGTGAAGACGAAGATGAAAATGTGGAGCTTAAAGAAGTTTTAAATCCACCTAGCTTTGATTTTACTCCAAAAGAACATTTTGAATTAGGTGAGAGTTTAAATTGGCTTGATTTTGTGCGTGGGGTAAAAATTTCACAAAGTCGTTTTTGTGTGCTTAAAAACGAAGGAGCTTTATTAAGCCGCGCTTTGGTAAATTATATGATAGATTTTAATAGAAGTCGTGGATTTGAATTTGTTAATGTGCCTTTTTTGGTAAATGGTGCTACTATGTTTGGGACAGGTCAGTTGCCAAAATTTAAAGAAGATATGTATAAGGTAGATGATGAGGATTTGTATTTGATCTCAACTTCTGAAATTCCAGTAACCAATCTTTATAGTGGAGAAATTTTAGCGAGTGAAACTTTACCGATAAAAATGACTTGTTATAGCGCTTGTTTTAGAAAAGAAGCAGGCAGTGCAGGGCGTGATACAAGAGGTATTATAAGACAACACCAGTTTGAAAAAGTAGAG
Source organism: Campylobacter sp. BCW_6466 (assembly GCF_001762835.1). Taxonomy (NCBI): domain Bacteria; kingdom Pseudomonadati; phylum Campylobacterota; class Epsilonproteobacteria; order Campylobacterales; family Campylobacteraceae; genus Campylobacter; species Campylobacter sp. BCW_6466. Next base: position 40,866 of record NZ_MJXO01000073.1, on the reverse strand, counting down.
CTTGTAAGTATTACTAAACCTGAGCAAAGTGATAGCGTGTTTAATGAAATGCTTGAGTGTGCAAGTGATTTGCTGAGTTCTTTAGGTTTAGCGCATAGACATTTGATGCTTTGCACTGGAGATTTGGGTTTTAGTGCAGCAAAAACTGTGGATCTTGAAGTGTGGCTTCCAGGACAAAATAAATATCGTGAGATCAGCTCGGTTTCAAATTGTCGTGATTTTCAAGCAAGACGTGCTAAAATTCGCTATAAAAATGAACAAGGAAAAAATGAACTCGTTCACACTCTTAATGGCTCATCTTTGGCAGTAGGAAGAACCTTGGTAGCGATTATGGAAAATTATCAAGACAAAGAAGGAAAAATTCATATTCCTGATGCTTTGAAAAAATATTTTTAAAGAGTATAGATGGCTGAACAAGAAGATATAATACTAGAAAAACCCGAAGATGGCTTAAATCAACCAAGACTTGATGAGAGTTTAGAGGGATTTAAAGGGCAAGAGGGGCAAGCTCCAGAAGATGAAGAATTTGCATCATTGCCAGAAGAATTACCTCAAGAAAATAGTGATAGTGGTTTTAAATTTACAAGAGAAAGTGCGCCTGAAGATGTATTAACTTTTGAAGAAGTTGAAAGTCAAGAGCCTGCGCCTTGGTATAAAGATCGTAAGTTTATGTCTCTTGTGGGTTTATCTTTGGGGATTATTTGTATTTTAGTTTTTACACTTTTTTATTTAACTTTTAGTGAAGGAAAAATTAAACCAGATATTATAGCTTCTAAGCCTTTAGAACAACCTGTTGTTATGCCTGATGAATCATATAAATACAATGATATGCAAAGAATTGATGGTATGATCCAAAAAGCAAATGCTTTATATTTAAAGGGTGAGGTTGAACAGGCTTTAAAAGTTTATGAGCAAGTTGCCGTATATAACGAATCTTTATCTAATTATAATTTAGGCGTTTCTCAAATGAATGAGAATAAATTCCAAGAAGCTTTTGAAAGCTTCAAGAAAGCTATAGCCAATGGAGAAAATCAAAGTGTAGCTGCTATCAATGCTGCTGTTTGTGCTTTAAAGCTTAATGATAAGGAAAAATTTAGATATTATATTGATTTAGCTCAAGTGTATCTTCCAAAAGAAGGAAAATCAAAATTATATGATTATTATTTAAGCTTGATTAATTATTACAAAGGATATTACCCTGAGGCTTTACAAATGTTACAAAGAACAGATGTGGAGCCGTATTCTGATGTTGCAAAGTATTTGTCTGCTAAAATTTATGCAAAAATGGACTTTGATTCCAAGGCTATACAGCAATTAAATTCTCAAGGCAATTTTGAATCTAGTTTATCTTTAGGTCTTTTATACGCTAGAATAGGAGAATATGCTAAAGCTAAAGTCGCTTTAAGTACAGCGATGAAAATTGAAAGAGATTTTAATCAAAGTTTGGCGGCTTTAACATTGGTTGATATTAAAACAGGAAATTATCAAGATATGTTAGCGCGCTTGCAAAATTCTTATGATAATGATAAAGATAGATATAAGATTTTAGATGCTTATAAAATTCAAGTTCGTTTAAATAAGGATCTTTTTAATATAGCAGTTGCTCAAAATTCTTTTTCAAAAGATTTGTTAAAAAAACAAAAAGATCAATTCGATTTGCTTTTTTATTTTGCGCCTTATCAAGTTTTTGATAGTAAGCAGGCTGCTTTATATATTAAAAAAGCTAATGTTACAGATTTCGTTGATGATAGTGCTGATGCGGGAGTTTATCTTAATACAAGCAAGGCTCTTTCATCTACCAATGTAAAAATTGCCAATATTATTAACTATGCATTAAATCAGAAGTTACGCCTTGCTAACCAAGAATTTCAAAAACTTATCAAGGATTATCCAGAACATAGTATTTTACATTATAATTTGGCTTTAACTTATGCCCAAATGCAAAATTATGAACTTGCTTATAAGCATTTTTCAAGTTCATATCATCTTAATCCTAAAAATTACTTAGCAGGTGCTTTTGCTATGTTTTGTGCAAAATTAATTGATATTGATACAACTAAACTTTACAATGAAATTCTTGATAATATAGCTGCTGATTCTAATTTTAAAGCTAATATGCAAAAAAGTATGTTATTTTTAGTTAATAATAATTATATTTCTATGCTTCCTTATTTAGATGAAGCAAAAAAAGATACGCCTTTGAGTTTGATTTTTGAAGCTATTGTTGCTAAAAATAATAACCTTAATAATCAAGTAGATGTGAAAATTGCTAAATTGCGTTCAGAGTTGCCTGAAGATATTTTGACAAATATTTTGTATTTTAATTCTTTAAATTCAAATTTAAATATTAAAGAATATGCTCAAAATGCTCAAATTCATTTTAAAAATTTAAAACTTGATTATCGTAGTGTTTTTGGTGGGCCAAATATAGCTAGGGAATTTTATGTTAATTTAATGCATATTGCAGGGCTTTTAAATTTAGAAAGACAGAAATTTAAAGAGTTGATTAATGTGTCAGGAGCAAAAGATGAGGGTATTTTACAAACTTTAGCTTATTTGGATATTTTTGCACAGCAATACGAGGAGGCTTATGCGCTTTATAATTCTTTGATTGATGATTATGGAGCTAAAGATACTAAAACTTTATTTTTAGCAGCCGTAGCAGCCGTAGGTGCAAATAATCCAAATTCAGCTATAGCGCTTTTGCAGCTTTCTAAACTTACAGATAAAAATAACAAAGAGAGTAAAGCAGCTCTTGGTATGTTGTATCAAGAAGTAAAGAACTATGAAGCTGCGATATCTCAGTATAAAACTTTACCTAATAATTTTAAGAGTGAATTTTTTACTTTTGATATTAATAACAACTAAAAATGCTTAGAAATTTCTAAGCATTTTTAGTTAAGCTTGAAGATCTAGAGTTTTTCCGCCTAGTTCATCAATGCGATCGCTAACTTTTTTAAGTGCCGCATCTATTGTATTTTGACTGATTTGAGGAAGTTCTCCACCCCACATTTTTTCTGCTTGCTCAAATCCTTTTTTCATACCTTCAAGACCTTTTTTCAATTTTTCAACATCGTCGCCACCGCCTTTAATAACAAAATCCGCGATGCGATTGGCTGTATTTTCCACTCCAAAAAAACCATCTTCACTTACAAGTTGTTGAAGTTCATCTGTATTCATATCAAGTGGATTTTTGCCACTGTAGCCTAAGGATGCAAAATCAATATTTGTAAGTATAGATTTCGCAGTATTTAAATTGGCACCATTTAAAAGACTATCTAGTCCAGTTTGGGCATTGCTCGAACCTATTACAGCATTCATTGTTTGCTGTTGAAACTGAACTAGGTAAATTTGTGTAATGCCCTTTCCACCAAGTGCATTTAATTTTTCAAGGGTATTTTTATCTACATCCCTGCTAGAATTAGCACTTTGAACATTTTTGTCTTTTGTGTTTTCCTTAGCATCATCTGCCTTCTTATTGCTAACTTGTGTTTGTGCCATGCTAGCGATATTTGAAAAAGTATTCACTTGCATATTTGCTCCTTTTGTGTGAGGCTTTAATTTATATCGACTTTTGACTTAAAAAATTTATAAGGACATTAAATTCCTTATTTTCAAAGGAATTTAATGTTTTATTGTAGATAATAAGCAATTTGCTCTTTATTGAGAATGCGGATAAGATTGCTAGTACCTTCTACTCCTGTTGGAAAGCCTGCAGTTAGAAGATAGCATTTGTCTTCATCCATAAAACCTTTTTCAACACTTGATCTTACAGAGTCTTTTAATAATTCTGTAAGTTCATTACTCTTGTTAACCAAAATCGCAGGATTAACTCCCCAAACTATACTTAAAGAGTTTAAGGTTTTTTCAGAATGCCCTACTGCTATGATTTCTATATTTGGACGATATCTTGCAATCTTAATAGCAGATTTTCCGCTACTTGTTAAAGAAAAAATAGCATCAGAGTTAAGATCTGTTGCAAGATGAGCTGAAGAACGCATGATTTTATCTGTATTGTCTAAATCATTAAAATCATTAAATTTGTTATATGGATAGCGTTTTTCTGTTTCTATTATAGTTTGGCACATTATATCAACAGCATTTGCAGGATCTATACCAACGGCGCTTTCTTCACTTAGCATTACTGCATCTGTTCCATCTAAAACAGCATTTGCAACATCTGAAATTTCAGCTCTTGTGGCGGTTTTGCTTTTGGCTAATGAAAAAAGCATCTGAGTCGCAGTAATAACAGGCTTAGAGGCATTGTTTGCTTTTTGTATGATTTCTTTTTGGATATTAGGAACTTTATAATAAGGCACCTCAATACCTAAGTCTCCTCTTGCAACCATTATACCATCGCTAGATTTAATAATCTCATCAATATTTTCTACTGCATCAAATTTTTCAATTTTTGCAAAAATAGATATTTTTGCGTTATTTTGTGCTAAAATTTCACGAACTTCATCAATATCGTGCGCATTTTGTACGAAAGATATTGCTAAAAAATCTACTTCATTTTTTATACCCCAAAGTAAATCATTTTTATCTTTTTGTGTAATAACATCAATATTGATTTTAGTATTCGGAAAATTAATACCTTTATTTGAGTTTAAAAAACCATCATTTTCTATAATGGTTTCAATTTTTTGATCATCTATGTTTACTACTTTAGCACGAATTGATCCATCATATAGATAAATATATTCATCAATTTTTAACATATCTAAAATAGATTTTTGATTGATACTGATTTTATAATGATTTTGAGCAATCTTCTCCCCTAAAATTGTTTCACGATAAAAATCAATTCTATCACCCTTTTTTAATTCAAATGGTTCTTTAAGTTCGCCTGTACGAATTTTAGGACCACTAATATCTTGTAAAATTCCAATACGAGTATGCAATTCTTTAGCTACTCTTCTTATGGTATCTAAGTTTTTTTTATGATACTCATGTGTTCCATGAGAAAAGTTTAAACGGAAAACATTTACACCATTGATAATCATTTGGCGTAGAATTTCTTCCTTTTCACTTGCTGGACCTACTGTGGCTACAATTTTTGTTTTTTTAAGCATAGCAAACTCCTTTTGAAATTATTGTAGCTAAAAATAGAAACAAAATGATTACAATAATTCTGAAGAAAATTTATCTTCGTTAAATTCCATTCCTAGGTAATTACATACAAGCTTTGCATCTCTTTCAGCATTTCCTAAACAACTTGTTGCTCCAGGGCTTGGAGTCATATTGAAAATAATACCAGGGGTTTCTGTGATGCTTGCTTCACCTAGTATTAATTCTCCTTTAGTTTTATCAATAACTTGCGGTCTTACGCCTCCAAAACCTTTCGCATAATAAATATCGCTTGCTTTAAGACTTGGGACTATTTTTTTGGCATCTTTAACAAATAAGCTTTTATCAACAAAAGGTAGTTCAAAAAGATAATTATAAAAGATGTAATTTCTAATTGTTGCATCTTTAAACATATTAAAAGTTACTTTTAAAACAGTTTTATCAAGTTTTAGCGCTTCAAAAAATTCTGGAACTGATTTTAGACCATGATAACGTTCTAGTTTTGGAATAACAAGTGCGGTAGGTCCAAAGCGAGTGTTCATATCAGCAAGTAAATCAGGATCTCCATGAAGAGCTGCAAATGGAAGTTTAGGATTTTGCACCATATAAACCTTACCGTTTAAAAGTTTTTGTTTGGTTAAATAAAAACTTCCTGCAACAGGCCAACAAGACTTATCCATACCTAAGTTCATTTTATGTGCTAAATATAAAGAGTGCGCCCCAGCATTGACAACTACGCTTTTGGCATGGTATTCTTGATGATTTGAGGTTTTTAATATAAAAATATCATCCTTTTTTTCTATGTGAATAATTTCTTGATTAAAGGCAACAAAAGTATTTTTATTTTGTTTTTGCGCTTGTTCTATTAGATTTATACTCATTTTCCCAAAATCTACAGTTGTAAAAACCTCGCCGCTTTCAACACCCATGGCACAGATATTTTCAGGTCTATCTTGATTGCAATCTTCTCCTAAAACAACCTTGGGTTCAATTTGTTTGATTTTTGCTTTATCGAAAAATTTTATATAAGGATAAAGTTCTTTAAATTCTTCATAGCGTTTTTTCATATAATCATATTCTATATCTCCAACAGCTAGGGCCATTTTTTGATGAGAAAACATGAAATTATTTTGCGCATTTTGCATGAATCCATATTTAACTATCATATCAGCTGTTCTTTTTACTTTTCGCGCTTTTTCTAAAGTATAATTGGTTTCAATATCTCCACAATGAATGGTTTGAGAATTACTCGTTCCTTTAGAATTTAATGTTGCGGCCGTATTATATTTTTCTATCAAAGCAATATTTTTAATATTTGTATATCTTGCAAGCTCGTAAAATAATGCTGCTCCTGAAATTCCAGCTCCGATGACAAGCACATCAAATTCTTGTTGGCTCATTGTTTTTCCTTTTTTTATTTTAATAAACTTCTTTCTAAATAGAAGTTTAATTGAATTTGTTTTACAAAAAGTTAAATTTCATTAAGGTTTGATATCAATGAGAATTTTTGTAACATTTTTAATAAAGTAAATTGGGATTTTCTTTTATAATCTTTTTCATTCCTCGAAAGATTAAAAGTTTATCATAAATTGCGCAATCGAAATAATTTGCTAAAAATTGCCCATCTCCACCAGTGAAATAAAGCTTTTTATTTTGAGCGGCATCTTTTATCAGTAGGTAAATTCCTTTAAAAACACCATAACTTAAAGCATCCATGGTTTTTTGCGGGAATGCATCAAGACTAACTTGAGTGTTAAATTCACTTTTTAATCGTGGTGAAATATGGCTATAAATTTTTTTATAATTTGTAATACCTGGCAAGATAAAACCACCAAGATGTATAGAATTAGAAATAATATCAATTGTAATAGCACTACCTGCATCTACAACAACCCCATCTTCAATGGTATAACAAGCTGCTATGCGATCGATTCCTAATCCTTGATAAATTGTATCAAATAAAAAATAAGGTTCAAGATTGATAAAATTTTTTTGATTTTTTAAATGTTCTTTGAGATGTTCATTGACATTGATATAAAAAATTTTTTGTTCATTTTTAAATTCTAAAAACTGATCTATACTAAGAGTGAAATATTTATTATCATCTAGGAAATTAGCATTTGAATTCCCAATGTCACAGAGCAGCATAGATATTAAATCCTTTCATTTCTAGATGATTTTTTGCTTTAGAGCAAAGAGAAGCCATGCTAAAAAAATATTTGTTATTTATGTTAATTTGCTGTGCTAGATTTTCTAAAAATAAGGCATCTTTCATTAAAAATTTTGTTTTTCCTGTATACATAAAAAGAATGTTATTTTGATCTTTAGCACAAATATAACTTTTTTTTCTAGTCAACATACTTAAGTCATAGGGCTTTAAATTTAATTTTAAAGCCTTTATTGTTTGTTCTAAAATTTTTATCATAGCAAATCTAAAATTTTATCTCCGTAGTAAAATTTACCATTTCCCATGAAAGAAATTTTATCAACAGCTTCTGAAAGTTTAAATACTTGTGCATTATCTAAATTTAGATTCATTTTGATAAGATAGCCTGTTTTTTCAAAAATATATAAATAATTATTGTATATATTGCTTTTTACAAAAATAGCAAATTCAAATTTTTTTTCCGCAATTTTTCTTAAGTTATAATCAGTTTTAATAATAGTGCCATCTTTTTCTAGTATAAAAATACCATCATCGCTAAGTGCAACATCTTTTATGTCAGCGTCAAGATAAAGAGTTCTAGCAGGGCTTACAACAATGATTTTTTTAGCTGTTGTTGCTATAAGTTTATCTCCGATTACACTTAGATGGATTACATTGTTGAAAAAATTTTCTGCTGAAATAACCACATCTTTAATGATTTGAAGATTGTTTCTTGAAAGAATTAAAATTTTGCCATCCAGTGTTGGATAAACGATGATATTGTCTAAAAATATAGGATTAGCGGTACGACTGTCTTGGGCTGGAGCTGAGGTTAGGGTTTGACTGAATTTAATACCCAAAGAACGATTTGCAAGAACTATAGTATTGTTTGCAAGTACAAGGGCTAAATCATCTCCATTAGAAGCTACTCCTACAACACTAGCGTCAAATTGAAAATTATAAATTTCATTATAAGAATTGTCAAAAATTTTTAAATTTCCATTATTATCTGCAGTAAAATATTCCCCATCTTGATAAGCTAGAAGCATATAATTTTTAGGAAGTTTAAACTTGTCTATGGAGATATTATTTTTTAAGATAGCTGTATTATTGCTAAGTTTTGCAGAAACTAGATTCCAATCAACAATTTTACTTTTTAAATTGCTATTATGACTTAAATCTCCATCGGTTTGTTTTGGTTCAAAATATTGTCTTTTGGTGCCACAAGCACATAGAAATATTAAACAAAATAGTGTTAAAAATATTTTTTTCATTGTGTAATGCCTTGATAATGTTTGAGGTTTTTAGCTATTTGGTTTAAACTTGAATTTTCTTTTATCTGAGAAAGTAAAACATTAGCTTCTTCGATTTTATTTTGCTCTAAAAGTTTGTAAGCTTCTAATAATTTATCATAATTTTTTAAAAATATCGATTTATCTCCTAAAGATAATGCGATAATATTTTTAAGTAAAGTGTTTGTTTGAGCATTATTATAAATTTGTTTTAGTTCATTTTGGAGAGTTGTATTATTGAAATCATTAATATTTTCTTTTAGCAAAAAGATAGCGTAAAGATTGGTATTTTTATTTTTAAGTTGTTCTAAAAGATTTTTATTGCTAGGATCTTGTATTAGATTGGCATAAATTTCATTTGCTTCTTTTGTTTTATAATCGTTTATTTTTGAGATTATAAAATTTCCAGCAAACCAAGCAACTAAAATTATAACAACAGCAGATATGTAAAATTTATACTTGCGTATAAATCTCTCTCCTTTGATAAAATTTTCTATAAATTGTTCTTCCGTGTTAAGTTCGTTTTTAACAACTTTTAAATTATCTTTTAGTCCCAAAATTTATCCTTGAAAAAAATATTTTTATTTTTGTATAGAAAAATTATGATATTGTATCATATAAATTGCAAAATATCCTAAACAATTTAAAGCTTTTTATGATATAATTTTCAAAATTTTAACTTTTTTATTAAGGTTTAAGAAATGCAAATAGATGAGAAATTATTAAGCAAGCTTGAAAAATTAAGTGCTTTGCAAATAACAAAAAACAGAAATGAAACCATTGCACAGTTAAGTGAAATTGTGAATTTTGTTGAAAAATTAAACGAACTTGATTTAAACTCCCAAGAGATTACTGTGAGTACTATAAAAGGTGGAGCTCCTTTGAGGATTGATGAGATAAGAAATAGCAATGTTATTGATGAGGTTTTAGATTGTGCTCCAAAAAAACAAGAACATTTTTTTGTTGTTCCTAAAATCATAGAATGATTAACTTAGCATTTAGTGCTTATTTGTAGAATAAATTTAAAACAAAAAATCAGAGAGTGTATTGAAATGAATTTTTATTGGTTTGATGCTTTTATTTTAGGATTTACCTTGCTTTTAGGGCTTAAGGGTATTATCAATGGTTTGATAAAAGAAATTTTTGGACTTTTGGGTATTATTGGTGGTGTTTTTATTGCTTCAAAATATGCAACTCAAGCAGCTGAATTTATACAAAGTGCTTTTTATAAGATAGAAAATCAAAGCTTAGCTGGATTTGCTGGATTTTTAGCCATATTAATTATTTTTTGGATAGTTTGTTTATTGGTGGGTAATTTTCTTTCTAAGTTGATTAAATTAAGTGGCTTAGGTTTTTTAGATCGTATTGGTGGCTTTATATTTGGCGGAGCAAAAATCTTTTTAATTTTTGCAATTTTGGTTTTTTGTGTAGTAAGAATCGATTTTTTAAATGACAAATTAGGTAATTTTGCTAAAAATAGCTATACTTTAAATTTGCTTAAAGAAACGGGATCTTTTATTATGAATCAACCTTTAACAGAAAATAGTCTAGATCATGCTAGTGAAAAGTTGCAAGATATTGTAAGTGATTTAAACAATACTCAAAAAGGGGAGTGATATGCTGATAGAAAATGTGGAATATGATGTTTTACTTGAGAGATTTAAAAAAATATTAAGACAAGGCGGACTTAAATATACCAAGCAAAGAGAAGTGCTTTTAAAAACCCTTTATCACAGTGATACTCATTACACACCCGAAAGTTTATATATGGAAATCAAACAAGCTGAACCTGATTTAAATGTAGGAATTGCAACTGTTTATCGTACTTTAAATTTGCTTGAAGAAGCAGAAATGGTAACTTCCATTTCTTTTGGTTCAGCAGGTAAAAAATATGAGCTTGCCAATAAACCTCATCATGATCATATGATATGTAAAAATTGCGGAAAAATTATAGAGTTCGAAAATCCTATTATAGAAAGACAGCAAGCCTTGATTGCAAAAGAACATGGTTTTAAACTTACAGGGCATTTGATGCAGCTTTATGGTGTTTGTGGCGATTGTAATAATCAAAAAGCAAAGGTAAAAATATAAATGTTTGATAATATTTTAGAGCAGCAAAGAATAGAAAAAGCTAAAGAGTTAAAAAAAATAGGGATTAATCCTTATCCTCATTTTTTAGAAAAAGAAATGTCTTTAAAGACTTTTAAGGATAAATTTTCTTATATTTTAGAGCAAATTGAAAAAAGAGATGAAAGTGTCAATGCTGTCGTTGCAGGACGTTTGAAACTTTTGCGTATAGCTGGGAAATCGATTTTTGCAAACATTGAAGATGAGGATACAAATTTACAAATTTATTTTAGTAGAGATAGCGTAGGTGAAGAACTTTATACGATTTTAAAAAAGAATTTAGAGGTGGGTGATATTGTTTTGGTTAAAGGTTTTCCTTTTGTAACTAAAACAGGTGAGTTTAGTTTGCATGCAAGCAAAGTAAAACTCGCTACAAAAGCTATTGTTCCTTTACCTGAAAAATATCATGGATTAACAGATATTGAGCAAAGATATCGCAAACGTTATGTTGATATGATAATGAATGCAGAAGTTAGAAAAGATTTTTTAGTGCGTTCTAAAGTAGTGAGTTTGATTCGTCATTTTTTTGAAAATAAAGGCTTTTTAGAAGTAGAAACTCCTATGATGCATCCGATTGCAGGTGGAGCAAACGCTAAGCCTTTTATAACTTTTCATAATTCTTTAGGTGTAGAAAGATTTTTAAGAATTGCTCCAGAACTTTATCTTAAAAGACTTATAGTGGGTGGTTTTGAGGCGGTTTTTGAAATCAATCGTTGTTTTAGAAACGAAGGTATGGATTTAACTCATAATCCCGAATTTACAACTATAGAATTTTATTGGGCTTATCATAATTATAAAGATTTAATGGATTTAACTGAAGAACTTTTTGCTTTACTTTTGGATAAACTTAATTTAGGAAAAACAATAGAATTTGATGGAAAAATGATAGATTTTTCCAAACCTTTTGAAAGAATAACCTATAAAGATGCACTTTGCAAGTATGGTGATTTAGATAGGGATTTAATCGAAGATAAGGAAAAAATTCTTACTAAATTAAAAGCAGATGGTTTTGAAGCGAATGAAAAGCTTGAACTTGGACATTTACAAGCTGAACTTTTTGACAATTATGTGGAAGAAAAATTGATCAATCCTACTTTTGTGATTGATTTTCCTATTTCCATAAGTCCTTTATCAAGACGTAGCGATGAGGATTCTCAGATTGCTGAGAGATTTGAGTTGTTTATTTGCGGAAGAGAATTGGCAAATGGTTTTAATGAGCTTAATGATCCTCTTGATCAATATGAGAGATTTTTAAAACAAATTGAAGCTAAAAATGCAGGCGATGAAGAGGCTTGCGAAATGGATGAAGATTTTGTAAATGCTTTGGGTTATGGAATGCCTCCAACGGCAGGGCAGGGCATAGGCATAGATAGACTTGTTATGCTTTTGACAAATAAAAAATCTATTCGAGATGTGATATTGTTTCCTGCAATGCGTCCATTAAAATCAGAACTAAAGGAGAAAGAATGAGTTTGGAAATGTTTGATAAAGAAATTTTTGATTTAACAAACAAAGAGTTAGAGCGTCAATGTGAAGGTCTTGAAATGATAGCGAGTGAAAATTTCACTTTACCTGAAGTAATGGAAGTTATGGGAAGTGTCTTGACAAATAAATACGCAGAAGGTTATCCGGGTAAAAGATATTATGGTGGTTGTGAATTTGTTGATGAGATTGAAACTCTAGCCATTGAAAGATGTAAAAAACTTTTTAATTGTAAATTTGCTAATGTTCAGCCTAATTCGGGTTCTCAAGCTAATCAAGGTGTTTATGCGGCTTTGATTAATCCAGGTGATAAAATTTTAGGAATGGATTTAAGTCATGGCGGACATTTAACTCATGGTGCAAAAGTAAGTTCTTCAGGTAAAATGTATGAAAGTTGTTTTTACGGTGTAGAACTTGATGGAAGAATTGATTATGAAAAAGTAAGAGAAATTGCTAAAAAAGAAAAGCCAAAACTTATAGTTTGTGGAGCTAGTGCTTATGCAAGAGTGATTGATTTTGCTAAATTTAGAGAAATTGCCGATGAAATAGGTGCTTATCTTTTTGCTGACATAGCTCATATTGCAGGCCTTGTTGTAGCAGGCGAACATCCAAGTCCTTTTCCGCACGCTCATGTAGTAAGCTCAACTACACATAAAACTTTGCGTGGTCCAAGAGGTGGTATTATTATGACAAATGATGAAGAGCTTGCTAAAAAAATTAATTCTGCGATTTTTCCAGGTATTCAAGGTGGTCCTTTGATGCATGTAATTGCTGCAAAAGCAGTAGGATTTAAATTTAATCTTAGTGATGAGTGGAAAGTTTATGCAAAACAAGTAAGAACCAATGCTCAGGTTTTAGCTAATGTTTTAATGGATAGAAAATTTAAACTTGTTAGCGATGGAACAGATAATCACCTTGTTTTAATGAGTTTTTTAGATCGTGAATTTAGTGGAAAAGATGCAGATTTAGCTCTTGGAAATGCAGGTATTACTGCAAATAAAAATACCGTTCCAGGAGAGATTAGAAGTCCTTTTATCACAAGTGGATTAAGACTTGGAACTCCAGCCCTTACTGCCAGAGGTTTTAAAGAAAAAGAAATGGAAACTGTGTCAAATTATATTGCAGATATTTTAGATGATATTAATAATGAAAAATTACAAGAGAATATTAAACAAGAATTAAAAAAACTTGCAAGTAATTTTATTATTTATGAAAGGGCTATGTTTTGATTTCACCAATGGATATGTCACTAATTAAAATAATTGGCGATCATTATTATATAAGACGCGATAAAATTGTAAATAAAACTACACATAGAGGTCGCTTATTTTTTGATAAATTTGAAAGAGTTGATGCTCCTTTAAATTTAAATGTCATGAGAGAACACGCTGCTAAAAAAATTGTTGTCGCTCATGATTTAATAACAAAAGATAATAAAGTAGAAAATATTGTCTTTGATTATAATGGTTTTAATGCTGAAAGATTTTATCACCGTGCACAACTTATTTTAAGAGAGGAAGGTTTTATAAATTTCACAGCCTATAAGACTAAAACTCCAGGACATTTACATCTTTATATTCACAAAGGACACACGGCGTTAAACGAAGGTTATTCTTTAGCATCTAAACTTTCAATGATGTTTGCAAGTAAAATGCCAGTAGAATGGAAGGTGTTTCCTAGTATGGATGTACCTAGGGAATTTAATATTTTAATATTGCCTTATGAGGTTTATCAAAAAGAACGAGGAAGTTCTTGGTCTAAGCACATGTAAGAAAGGACAAATTATGGAAAATCAAAAAAATGAATTTGATGATATTATTTTAGAAAAAAGTAATAAAAGTGAAAAAGTAAAAAAAATTCTTTTACGAGTTATTGCTTTAGTTATTTTGTTTTTAGCTATCATGATAGTTATGAAACTTATTAATGGTAGTGGTGATGAAAATACGCAAAATCAAAGTGTATTACCAAGTGAACCTATAGCAACTCAAGACAATAACAATGATACTTCTTTTGAAAGTATGCCAATTACAGATAATACTTCAGCAGAAGATCAATTTGAGGCATTAAGAAAACAATTTCAAGATGAACAAAATACAACTCAAAATACAACAACCTCTAGTTCAAATAACAATGATAGTACAAATTTTGCTATGCCTGATCAAGAAGTTCCAGCAGAACCAACAGCAACTACTTCAGAAAATACTACTCCGCAAGCAAGTGCTCCCAAACAAGAAGTAAAACAAACTGCAAAACCTAAAGAAGAAGCAAAAAAACAAACAGCTGTAAAAAAAGAAAGTGCAAAACAAACCCCTAAAAAAGAACAAAATGCAAATGATTTATTTAAAAATGTTGATGCTAAACCTGTACATCCAAGTGGTTTAGCATCGGGTATTTATGTGCAAATTTTCTCAGTAAGTAATTTGGATCAAAAATCAAAAGAACTTGCTTCTGTAAAACAAAAAGGTTATGATTATAAACTTTATAAAACTACAGTTGGAGGTAAAGAAATTACTAAGGTTTTAATAGGACCATTTGAAAAGGCAGATATTGCAGCAGAACTTGCTAAAATCCGTAAGGATATTGCAAAAGATGCTTTTTCTTTTACTTTAAAATGAAATTTTTAGCAGTTATAGGCGATCCTATTTCTCACTCTAAATCGCCTAGAATGCATAATAATGCTATCAAAGCCTTAGGACTTGATAGCATTTATACACGCTATCATTTAAGAAATGCTAACTGTTTAAGAGAAGATTTTTTTAAATTAGGACTTAGTGGAGCTAATATTACTTTGCCTTTTAAGGAAAAAGCTTTAGATATTGCTGATGTGAAGGATGATTTTGCTAGAAATATTGGCTCTGCAAATACTTTATGCTTAAAAGAAGATAAAATTTACGCTTATAATACTGATGCTTTAGGTTTTTTAGAAGCTATTAAGGATTTTGATAATATAAAAAAAGCTTTGATTTTAGGTGCTGGAGGTACAGCTTTGGCGCTTGCTTATGCATTAAAACAAAAAGGCGTAGAAGTGTATATAGCTAATCGTAGTAAAGAAAGATTTAAAGATTTCTTAGCTTATCCAACTTATCTTTATAAAAACTTGCAAGATTTTGACTTTGATTTGGTTGTAAATTCAACTTCTGCTGGATTAAAAGATGAAAATTTACCTTGTGATAGAGAGCTTTTAGATGGAATTTTACCTAAAGCTAAATTTGCTTTTGAGGTAATTTATGGCAGAGAAACACCTTTTTATAGATTGTGTAAAGAGTATCATTTAAAAATTAAAGATGGGCTTGATATGCTTTTATGGCAAGGGGTTTTTGCTTTTGAGCTTTTTTTTGAAATACGAGATAAAAGAGAGATGATAAAAAATGCAATGCAACAGGCATTGATTTTAAAGTAGAATGATAGTTTTTTTGTATAAGAAAATCTTATTTTTTGTGTGAGAAAGTTTAATTTTCTCACAAGTTTTATCATTCAAATATTTCTACCCCATCTTGATTTTTACTTTGATTATTTTGATTTGTTGAAGATGGATTTGTAGGAATATTTTGTGTAGGCGTGTTTTCAATTGTATTATTTTGATTAGAATTTGTTTGAGGTAAGCTTTCTTCAAAGGTAGCATCGCCATCAAAACTATTAAAACCACTATTTGTATTAGGTATAGTTTTGCCTATGTCTGTTGCTTTTGGTAGATTGTTATAAAGTGTATTTAATGTATTTTTATAAAAAGCTAAAAAACTTTTATCAATTTCAAAAGCAGGTTGCTCTAAACCTTTATTGAGTTGAGTTGGTACAGTGGAGATAGTAGTTTTAAACATATTAACCCCATCATCATTTTTAATAGGATAGTTAAGCGCAACTAAAGAATCTAGTTTAGTACTACTTGAAAGATTGGTTGAATTTTGTGGATTGTGTGCATCTATAAAATCTATTTTACCTTTAAAATTTATACCTAAATTGGATTTTACATAATCTCCACTCATAAAATTGCTTGTTTTTTGTGCATTTTTTTCTTCCGTATAAATACTGATTGAACTTTTAAGAGTGTAGTCTGGATTAGTAGTAACTATTTTATAGCCTTTTAGTTGAGCGATGGTTTTGATCTGCTCTTCTAAATTTTGTTTTAAAAGATCAATTTCTTTTTCTATGCGAATTTTAAGCACTGAATTTTCAAAATAATCAGAATAATTGTTATTTTGTTCTATATTAATAGGCTCAAGAGCAATGCTTACTCCAGAATCAATAGGTTCAACCTTTGTTGGAACTTGGGGTTTAAAATTTGGCATAGAAACATTGACAAAATTACTACTTGTACCCCCACAAGCTGCTAAAATTAACATACTACTAGCAAGTAAAATATATTTTTTCATTTTTTACCTTTATTTAATGTGTTTGTGTTAATTATAGCAAGTTAAAGTTTTTTTGTTATATTTTTATAAAAGAAAATTAGGAAAGATATATGGAATTTTGGCAGCATATTTATTCAAATTTTAATGTTATAGCTTTTAGCATCTTTGGTTTAAAGGTGCATTGGTATGGCATTATGTATGTTATAGCTTTGCTTTTGGCTTTGCTTTTGGCTAAATTTTTTGTAAGAAAATTTCAACTAGACATTAATGAAAAACATTTGGATAGTTATTTTATATGGGTTGAAATAGGGGTTATTTTAGGTGCAAGGCTTGGATATATTTTGATTTATGATGCAAATACTATGTATTATATTACTCATCCTTGGCAAATTTTTAATCCTTATATTAATGGTGAATTTGTAGGTATTCGAGGTATGAGTTATCATGGAGCAATTATAGGATTTTTGATAGCTACTTTATTGTTTTGTAAAAAATATAAAACAAATCCTTGGATTTTTCTTGATTTGGTTGCTTTAAGTGTTCCATTGGCTTATGTTTTTGGTCGTATAGGAAATTTTTTAAATCAAGAGCTTTTTGGTCGCATTACAAATGTGCCTTGGGGAATTTATGTTGATGGAGTATTGCGTCATCCATCGCAACTTTATGAAGCATTTTTAGAAGGTATTGTTGTTTTTATTATAGTTTATTTAGCAAGATTTAAGCAAAGTTTTCAAGGGGAATTGATTCTTGTTTATGCTGGTGCTTATTCATTGGCAAGATTTATATGTGAATTTTATCGCGAGCCTGATTTTGGTATGGGTTTTGTTTTATGGGGTATGAGTATGGGACAAATTTTAAGTTTTATAATGTTTATAACAGCTTTGTTAGTTTATATTTGTATAAAGTTTAAAAAAGTAAATATTTAATCTATCTTAAAGACTTTTGTAATATAATGAAATGGATTTTTTAATTTCTTTTTACAAAGGAGTAAAGATGCGTGAGCTTATCGAAGGTTATTTGGGTAAGAGCATTGAGGGCAAAAAAAGTAAAATGCCTGCGAAATTAGACTTTATCCAAAGTGCCTCAGGGCTTTTTTTAGGTCTTTTTATGTGGGTGCATATGCTTTTTGTTTCTACAATTTTAGTCAGTGAGGATTTTTTTAATTCTGTGGTACATTTTTTAGAATTAAAATTTGTTTACGATAATCCTGTTATGAGTTATCTTACTTCATTTTTAGCCGCCTGTGTTTTAGTGGTTTTTTTCGTTCATGCTTTACTTGCAATGAGAAAATTTCCTATTAATTACCGTCAGTATCAAATACTAAGAACACACAGTAAAAAAATGAATCACAGCGATACTTCGTTATGGTGGGTTCAAGCTTTTACAGGTTTTATTATGTTTTTCTTAGGTTCTGCTCATCTTATTTTTATTGTAACCAATGCAGATAAAATCAGCGGCGATATGTCAGGAGATAGGGTTGTAAGTCATTTTATGTGGCTTTTTTATGCTGTTCTTTTAGTCTGTGTTGAACTTCATGGAAGTATAGGGCTTTATAGACTTTGTGTTAAATGGGGTTGGTTTGAAGGAAAAAATGTAAAAGAAAGTCGTAAAAAGCTTAAAACTGCTAAATGGATAATCAGTATTTTCTTCCTAGTTTTAGGTGTGTTAAGTCTTGCAGCATTTATAAAAATAGGTTATGAAAACTACCAAAATCAAACCCAAACTACTGCGATGATAAAAAACTACAATGGAGCAAATTATGAATATACAATATAGTGATGCTTTAGTAATAGGCGGAGGATTAGCAGGTCTTAGAGCGGCTATTGAAGTAGCAAAGAGTGGCCAAAGTGTAACACTTTTAAGTATTTGTCCAGTGAAGCGTTCTCACTCTGCAGCGGTGCAAGGAGGTATGCAGGCAAGCTTAGCAAATGGGGCAAAAGGTGAGGGTGATAATGAAGATCTTCACTTCGCAGATACAGTAAAAGGAAGTGATTGGGGCTGTGATCAAGAAGTAGCAAGAATGTTTGCTCAAACTGCACCAAAAGCAGTGCGTGAACTTGCGGCTTGGGGTGTGCCTTGGACTAGAGTTACTAAAGGTCCAAGAACTGTTGTAATCAATGCGCAAAAAACTGTGATTGAAGAAAAAGAAGAAGCGCACGGGCTTATTAATGCTAGAGATTTTGGTGGAACTAAAAAATGGAGAACTTGCTATATCGCAGATGCAACAGGGCATTGTATGCTTTATGGTGTAGCAAATGAAGCTATTAAACATCAAGTAAAAATTATTGATAGAATGGAAGCAGTAAGAATTATCCATGATGGTAAAAAATGCTTAGGTGTGATCGCTAGAGATTTAACCAATGGACAACTTATTGCTTATATTGCAAGAGGAACCATGATAGCAACAGGGGGCTATGGTAGAATTTATAAGCAAACTACAAATGCGGTAATTTGCGAAGGAACGGGCGCAGCCATCGCTCTTGAAACAGGGCTTTGCAGACTTTCAAATATGGAAGCAGTGCAATTTCATCCAACTCCTATTGTACCAAGCGGTATTTTGCTTACTGAAGGTTGTCGTGGTGATGGTGGAATTTTACGTGACGTGGATGGATATCGTTTTATGCCTGATTATGAACCAGAGAAAAAAGAACTTGCAAGCCGTGATGTGGTAAGTCGTAGAATGATGGAACATATTCGTAAAGGCAAAGGTGTAAAAAGCCCTTATGGGGATCATTTATGGCTTGATATTTCTATATTGGGTCGTGCTCATGTGGAAAAAAATCTCCGCGATGTACAAGATATTTGCAAAACTTTCAATGGTATTGATCCAGCAGATGAAGGTCCAAAAGGTTGGGCGCCAGTTCTTCCAATGCAGCATTATTCTATGGGTGGAATTAGAACTAAACCAACAGGTGAAAGTCAATGGTTAAACGGACTTTTTGCTTGTGGAGAAGCAGCTTGCTGGGATATGCACGGATTTAATCGTTTAGGTGGAAATTCATGTGCTGAAACTGTTGTAGCAGGTATGATAGTGGGAGATTATTTTGCAGATTATTGTAAAAATAATGGTGAAGTAATTGACACAAATGTAGTAAAAGACTTCTTAACTAAAGAGTATCAATATTTAAAATCTTTAGTAGATAAAGAAGGTAAATATAATGTTTTTGAAATCAAAAACAGAATGAAAGAAATCATGTGGGATAAGGTGGCCATCTTTAGAACAGGTGAAGGTTTGAAAGAAGCAGTAGATGAACTTGAAAAACTTTATAAAGATTCTCAAGACGTTAAAGTACATTGTAAAGAACTTGATTGTGCAAATCCAGAGCTTGAAGAAGCGTATAGAGTGCCAAGAATGTTAAAAATAGCACTTTGTGTAGCTTATGGAGCACTTTTAAGAACAGAAAGTCGCGGGGCGCATTATAGAGAAGATTATCCAAAAAGAGATGATTTAAATTGGATGAAAAGAACCAATACTTTTTGGGTAGAAGGCGAAACCTTACCACGCATAGAATACGAAGAGCTTGATATTATGAAAATGGAAATTCCACCAGCATTCCGTGGATATGGAGCTAAAGGAAATATTATAGAAAATCCTTTAAGTGAAAAACGCCAAGCTGAAGTGGATGCTATCCGTGAAAAAATGGAAGCTGAAGGCAAAGGTCGTTATGAAATTCAAAACGCTTTAATGCCTTATGAATTGCAAGCTAAATATAAAGCACCAAACCAAAGAATAGGAGTTGATTATGAGTAGAAAATTGACAATAAAGGCATTTAAATATAATCCTTTAAGCAAAATTTCTAAACCACATTTTGTGACTTATGAGCTTGAAGAAACTCCTTTTATGACAGTTTTTGTATGTTTGACTTTGATCCGTGAAAAAATGGATGCGGATCTGAGTTTTGACTTTGTTTGTCGTGCAGGGATTTGCGGATCTTGTGCAATGATGATTAATGGAGTGCCAAAACTTGCTTGTAAAACTTTAACTAAAGATTATCCTGATGGAGTGATAGAGCTTATGCCTATGCCTGCATTTAGACATATTAAAGATTTAAGTGTGAATACAGGCGAGTGGTTTGAAGACATGTGTAAGCGTGTTGAAAGCTGGGTGCATAATGAAAAAGAAACTGATATTTCTAAACTTGAAGAACGCATTGAGCCAGAGGTTGCGGATGAAACTTTTGAACTTGATCGTTGTATAGAGTGTGGAATTTGCGTAGCTTCTTGTGCAACTAAACTTATGCGTCCAAATTTCATAGCTGCTACAGGACTTTTAAGAACAGCTAGATATTTACAAGATCCGCACGATCATAGAACTATAGAAGATTTTTATGAATTAGTAGGCGATGATGATGGTGTTTTTGGTTGTATGTCATTGCTTGCTTGTGAAGATAATTGTCCTAAAGAATTACCTTTACAAAGTAAAATCGCTTATATGAGAAGACAACTTGTTGCTCAAAGAAATAAATAAATCTTTCCCCTTTTTAAGGGGAAGATTATGAAAGAATTATTCCAAAAAATTTGGCAAAATGAACTCCAGTTTTTAAATTTTGATGTTAAATTTCAAGATAAAAACAAACTTGATACGGCTGAGTGCGCGATTATTTTAAGTGTCAATAAAGACAATTATGAAAGATATTTTCTCTTAAAAGAATTTCAAGAGCTTTGTAAAAAAATTGATTTAAGAGTGGATATTTTTAGTATACAAAATGCTCAAATTTGTATTTTAAATCTTTTTAAATCAGGTTTTGTTCCAAAGCAAGATTTGCTTAAGGCTCTAAAAATTTTAGAAAAAATTTCGAAAAATACCGAAATATTTGATTTTATTTCTCAAGAAAAAGTTCAAAATATAGATCAAAAAGCTTTATTTCAAAATGATTTTAAAGAATTAAACGCCATTAATTTGGAGCTTCAAAAGCTAAGTTTTGATGAAAATTTAAAATCAAGACTTCAAAAAACTTTGGAAAAATTTCAAAATTTAGAGTTTAATATAGCCATCACTGGCGTGATGAATGCAGGAAAATCAAGTCTTTTAAATGCTCTTTTAAAAGAAGATTTTTTAGGGGTTTCAAACATACCTGAAACAGCTAATTTAACAGTATTAAGCTATGGTAAGAGTGAAGAAGCAAAGATATATTTTTGGGATAAAAAAGAATGGCAAAATATACTTGAAAGTTCGCACTTTAATGCAGATTTAAAAGAATTTATTGACAAGCTGGATAAGAGTGTAAATATAGAGGATTTTATCAAGGATAAACCTTTAATACAAAATATCGCACTTTGTGAACTTAAAAATTTCAGTTCAGCTAAAAATAAAATTTCAGCTTTAATTAAAAAAATAGAAATTAAAAGTCATTTAGATTTTTTAAAAAATAATATTTCCATAGTTGATACTCCAGGACTTGATGATGTTGTAGTTCAAAGAGAAATTGTTACAAATGAGTATCTTAGAGAAAGTGATTTTTTAATTCATTTAATGAATGCTTCTCAAAGCTTGACTCAAAAGGATGCGGACTTTTTGGTGCATTGTCTTTTAAACTCAAGGCTGAGTAAGTTTTTAATTGTTTTAACTAAAGCGGATTTGTTAAGCAAAAAGGATTTAGAAGAAGTCATTGTTTATACCAAAGAAAGCTTAAAATCAAGACTTGTGGATTTAGATGAAAATTTGGTGGAAAAGATTGATTTTTTATGTGTGAGTGCTAAAATGGCAAGTGATTTTTATAAGGGTTTAGCACCTAAGGAAAGTTTGCAAAAAAGTGGTATGCAAGAATTTGAAAACTATCTTTTTAACGAGCTTTACGCAGGAGAAAAAAGTAAGATTGCCTTAAGAGCTTACAAAAAAGAATTGCATTTAGAGCTTAAAAATATTCTAAGCGAATATGAAATGCAAAATCGTCTTATTAAGGAGAATAAACAAGGTGTAAGTGAAGAAAATCAAAAGCTTTTACTTGAACTTCAAAAGCAAAACACCTTGTTAAAAGAAGCACAAGATGAAATTTCAAATTCCATTGCAAAACTTAAAAATATAGATAGTGGCATAGATAATCTTGTTTTACTTTTGGCTAAAAAATTAAAAGAACGCTTGATAGATGAGTTTAAATATTTGAAAAATAATGCACAAAAGCTTAATCTTTCTCGTATTTTAAATATAGTTGATATTACCACAAAAGATGGGATTAATGATATCTTAAGAGAAATTAAATTTGAAAATATTAAAAAAATCGAGGAGCTTAAAACAAATTTATCTTTAAAATATGATTTTTTAAAAGATGATTTTGACAATGGTTTCGAAGGTTTTAAAGATGGAATTTCAAAAAATATAGATAGTATTTTTCAAAGTGAAAAATTTGCACTTTTAAGATTGAAAATTGAAAAATTAAGCAATCTAAAATCAGATTTATATGAGCTTGAAACGAATTTAGATATGGTTATTTTTGATACTTTTAAAGAATTTAAAATGAGCGAAATTTTAAACTCTTTAAATATCAATGGAGCATTTTTTGAGTTTTTAAATGATAAATTAAAACATTATGAAAAAAATCAAAAATCAAAATTAGAAAGTCTTGAAAAAGTTTTACAGAGTCTGAAAAATCAAGATGCTAATATTTTAAATTCTTTTGAAGAAAATTTAGAAAAAATTGAAAAATTAAAACAACTTGAAATGGGGCTTTTAAATGCAGATTAATCTTTTAAATGATTTTATAAAAGCCTATGAAAATACTTATAGTGTGAGTTTTGATGATAGTTTTAAAGGGTGTATTCAAGAGCTTTGTAAGGAACTTAATGAGCCTTTTATGCACGCAAGTTATGCTTTAGAAAATGAATTAAAAGAGCTTGTGTTTTCTTTGGATAAGAATGTTAATATCGCTATTATAGGGCAGTTTTCAAGTGGTAAATCAAGTTTGCTAAATTTGATCTTGGGGTGTGATTGTTTGCCTACGGGTGTTGTTCCTGTTACTTTTAAACCTACTTTTTTACGCTATGCAAAAGAATATTTTTTAAGAGTAGAATTTGAAGATGGAAGTGATATTATCACAAATATAGAAAAATTAGCCTTTTATACGGATCAAAGAAATGAAGTAAAACAAGCAAAAAGTTTGCATATTTTTGCACCCATTCCTTTACTTGAAAAAATCACTCTTGTAGATACTCCAGGTTTAAATGCAAATGAAAATGATACTTTAACAACTCTTGATGAGCTTAAAAATATTCATGGGGCGATTTGGTTAAGTTTGATTGATAATGCAGGTAAAAAAAGTGAAGAAGATGCCATAAAAGCAAATTTAGAACTTTTAGGAGAAAATAGCATTTGTGTATTAAATCAAAAAGATAAATTAAGCACAGAAGAACTAGATAATGTTTTAAATTATGCAAAAAGTGTATTTTTAAAATATTTTGATGAGCTTATTGCCATTTCTTGCAAAGAAGCTAAAGATGAGCAAAGCTATGAAAAATCTAATTTTCAATCTTTGCTTGATTTTTTAACTCAGCTAGATACAACAGCTTTAAAAGAAAAATTTGTTAAAAGAAAAATTTTAAATTTATGCGAAATTCTAGAAGATGAAAACCAACTTTTTGTAGGTATTTTTGATCGTTTATTAAATCAATTTCAAAGTTATGAAAAGCATTTACTTTTAGCGTATGAAAATTTTTTAAAAGAGATTGAAATTTTAAATCATCAGATTTTAGAACAGCTTAAAAGCATTAGTGAAAGAATTTCTAGTGAAATTTTTGCAAGTGTTAAGGAAAAAGATGCTTATTTTTACAAAGAAAGCAAAGGATTTTTAAAGAAAGATTTATACACAAGATATGATTATAAAGCGCCTTATATTTCGAGCGACGATGCTTTTTTGGCGATGTTTTATAATAGTGATGTGATGAGTAAAGAGTTTAAAAAAATCAAAAATGAACTTTATAAATCTTTTGAAGAAATCAAGATGAAATTAAAAGATTTTATAAACATACTTGAAAGAGAAATTTTGCTTTTTAAAGCAGAATTTTCAAACATACAAAAAGATCACATTTTCCAAAGTGATAAAAATTTTAGTGAATTAAGAGCTTTTTGCAATGCAAGCGATGAGTACTTTTTGAAAGATTTTAAAGAACTTTTATTTAAAAGTATTTTAGAGCTTGATTTATTTTTTGAAAAATTAAATCTTAAGGCTTTTACAAATTATGAAAATGCTACGAAACTAAGCCTCGCATTTTTTAGTCGTAAAATCAATGAAAGCCGTGTTCTTTATGAGCTTGATAGTTCTGAATTTGTACTTTTTTATCCTAAAAAAAGTGAAATTTATGAAAGAGTTTTAAATGAATTAAATGTTTATGAGTTTGAAGCTTTGCTTATTAATAAGCCTATTTTGACAAAAATTGCAAAAAATTTTTTAGAACAAAGTCAAAATTTAATCCAAGAAAAAAATAAATTTTTAGATCTTAAAAAAGCAGAACTTCAAAAAAGAAGAGCACAGATTTTAAATGTTAGAGAAAATATAAAGGAAGATTGATGAGAATATTTTTAACTTTATTTTTATTTTTTAATTCATTATTTGCATTAAGTGAATTAGAAGAGGGTTTAAAACTTTACGAGGCAAATAAATTTGATAAAGCTTATGAAATTTTTAAGAATCTTTGTGAAAAAGATATTTCTAAAGCTTGTTTTTCTTTAGCTTTTATGCATGAAAGTGCTAAGGGTGTGAGTAAGGATTTAAATCAAGCTTATAAATTTTATGATAAAGCTTGTAAATTGGGTTTAGCAAATGCGTGTTCTAATATGGCTTTGCTTTTGCAAAATCAAGGTTATAAAAATGAAGCTCTTTTGGCTTTTAATAAAGCTTGCACTTTAGGAGAATCATTAAGTTGTAATAATATAGCTTTATTTTATGAAAAAGAAAAAGATGGACAAATGGCCTCAAGTTTTTATAAAAGATCTTGTGATTTAAAAAATGCAAGGGCTTGTTATCAGTTAGGATCTTTATATGATAAAGGAGAACTTGTTAAAGCAAGTGTAAAATCTGCTCTTGCTTTTTATTCTAAATCTTGCACTTTAGGTTTTGGTGAGGCTTGTTATTTGCTAGGACGCTATAATCAACTAGAAAAACAAGATCTAACAAAGGCAAAAAGATATTTTGGAATGGCTTGCGATCAAAAACATCAAGAAGCTTGCGCAGCTTATAAAGAACTTAATTCTAAAGATATAGAGCTTTATTAAAAGTTCTATTTTCATTACTTTCAAAGATATACTTAAATAAAATTAAGAATAACACAAAATTTATCGCTTTTTAAAGTTAAATTTATATTAATAGGACTAATATAGTCTTGTTTAAATTATTATCAAGGAGAAGTAATGCAAGACAATATTATTGATCGCAGAAGCTTTTTTAAACTAGGGCTTCTAGGTGGTTCTGTAGTAGCAGCTAGCACTATAGGTGGCGGTGCTGTTTTAAAGGCAGCAGAACTTACGCATTCGCATCAAGCTTCACAAGGAAAATCAAATAAAATTAGAGGTAGAATGTTTTTTCAAACTCAAACTGAATTTGATACCTTAAGTGCAGCCTGTGAAAGAATTTATCCTAAAGATGAGCAGGGAGAAGGAGCTATAGGTTTAGGCGTGCCTTATTTTATTGATAATCAGCTAGCTAGTGCTTATGGTTATAATGATAGAGAATATATGCAAGGGCCTTTCATGGAGGGTAAAGCTGAACAAGGCTATCAAACTCCTATGCAACGCAAAGATATTTTTTTAGAAGGCGTGCATGCTCTTGAAGAAAATGCTCAAAAGCGTTATAAAAAATCTTTTTCTTTGCTTAAAGGTGGAGATCAGGATAAAATTTTAAGCGATTTTGAAAAAGGAAAAATTCAAACTACAGGTTTTAAATCTTCTTATTTTTTCACACTTTTAAGAGATATGACAGTAGCTGGAGTTTTAGCTGATCCAATTTATGGCGGAAATGATAATAAAAATGGTTGGAGAATGATGCAATATCCAGGCGCACAAATGAGCTATGTGGATAAAATTGCAAGTGATGAATTTTTTAACATTGAACCTATGGGTTTAGCAGATATGGAGAGTTAAAATGGCTGAAGTATTAAAAAAAGTAGATGTGGTAACAGTTGGAGCAGGATGGACTGGAGGTATAGTGGCTGCAGAGCTTACTAAAGCAGGTTTGAATGTACTTAGTTTAGAACGCGGACATATGCAAAGTACTGAAAATTTTAATTTTATCCATGATGAGTGGAGATACGGGATTAATTATGGTTTGATGCAAGATTGCTCGAAAGACACTGTGACTTTTCGCCATGATCCTAGTGGTTTAGCCTTGCCTTATCGTAAAATGGGTTCGTTTTTATTGGGTAATAATGTTGGCGGTGCAGGGGTGCATTGGAATGGTTGGACTTTTAGGTTTATGCCTTATGACTTTGAAATTCAAACCCTAAGCAAACAAAGATATGGTAATAAATTAGGTAATGATTATACCTTGCAAGATTGGGGCGTGACTTATAAGGATATGGAGCCTTATTATGATAGATTTGAAAAAACCTGTGGGGTATCAGGTGAGCCAAATCCTTTAGCAGAAAAAATGGGAGCTTTTAGATCCAGTCCTTATCCACAAGAACCTCTTGAAAATACTAAAATGCTTAAACGATTTGAAAGTGCAGCAAAAAGTTCAAATTTACACACTTATCGTTTGCCAGCTTCAAATTCTAAAGGTGGCTATACAAACCCTGATGGTCAAGATTTAGCTCCTTGTCAATACTGTGCGTATTGTGAGCGTTTTGGTTGTGAGTATGGCGCAAAAGCAAGTCCTTTAAACACAGTAATTCCAAAGGCTATGAGCACAGGCAAATACACCATACGCACTTATAGCAATGTAACGCAAATTCTTAAAAAAGACGGAAAAGTAACAGGGGTAAAATTTGTCGATACTAGAACGATGAAAGAGTATATCCAGCCTGCTGATATAGTTGTACTTACAAGTTATATGTTTAACAATGCTAAGCTTTTAATGGTAAGCAACATAGGTGAGCAATACGATCCAAAAACAGGTAAAGGAACTTTAGGTAGAAATTATTGTTACCAAATGAATATGGGCACAACAGCTTTCTTTGATGAGCAATTTAACACCTTTATGGGTTCAGGTGCTTTAGGAACTACGAGTGATGATTTTAACGGAGATAATTTTGATCATTCTAAGGAAAAATTCCTTCATGGAGCTATGATTTATAGCGTTCAGCTTGGAACTCGCCCTATACAATCAGCCCCACTTCCAGCAGGAGCTCCAACTTGGGGTGCCGAATTTAAAAAAGCATTAAATTATAATTTCACAAGAGCTATTACCGTAGCAGGACAAGGTGCTTCTTTGCCTCATAAGAATAATTATTTAAGTCTTGATCCAACTTATAAAGATGCTTTTGGTATGCCACTTTTACGCTTAACTTATAATTTCACCGATCAAGATAGAGCTTTGCATAAATTTATCACAGATAAAACAGCTGAGGTAGCAAAAAGAATGCAAGGAGTAAAATCAATCAAAAAAGGCGCTTATCTTAAGGATTATAGCGTTGTGCCTTATCAATCTACTCATAACACAGGTGGAACAACAATGGGTGCAGATAGAGAAACTAGTGTGGTTAATACTTATTTACAACACTGGGATGCGGATAATCTTTTTGTTGTAGGAGCAGGAAATTTCCAACACAATAGTGGATATAATCCAACTGATACTGTGGGAGCTTTGGCTTATCGCTGTGCTGAAGGTATTTTAAAATATCATAAAAGTGGAAAAAGCTTAGCTTGATAATAACTTGAGAGTTTTTGAAAACTCTCAAGATTATAAATTTTTAATTTTTTTCCGATATAGTATATAATATCAAGGAAGGCAAAAATGATTAATGGTGTAAATTTAAATTATAATTATAACACTTCAAATTTTAAACAAGATAAAAATATTGATTTTAAAATCAACAAACACGGAGTAGCCGTTATAACAGGAGAAGGTGCTTTGCCTTATCGTGGAAAAAAATTTGAGTATAATCCTAAAATATTCGGACTTGATGAAAGTATTAGCAAAAAAGATATGCAAGAATTTAACAACTTTATGAAGTCAAATGCTTTAAAATACCCCAATAAAATAGAAAAATCCCCTTTAAAAGATTTTAATCCTGCTTATACAAAATGGGACCCAACTACGGAGAAAATGATGTTAGGTTTTTTTGTTTCTTATTCTAAGATGTTTCATTTGGGCTACGACATCATCAAAAAAGCCGATGAATTTTATAAAGAATTTGACGCACTTATAAGTAAAGATTTAAGCTTAAATGAGTTTAAAACTAAATACATAGATTTTAAGCAAAGACACGATGAATTTGTGAAAGAATACGAAATGGCTATGGGTGATAAAATGTTGCTTTCTAGTGATGATGAAATTATCACTCAACAAAGTGAAAAACCCTTCAAAGCCATTCAAGGCGAAAGTAAAAACAAAGAAACTTACAAAGATGATAGCACAAGAAACGAACTTGTAAAAAAACTATTAGAAGGTAAATTTAGCACTAGTAAAGAATTAGAACTTCTTTTTGGTATGAAATTTAGCGATGATGATGCAGGAGAATTTAACAAAATCCTTTCTTCAAATTCTGCACCAAAAAGTATAGATATTAAGGCTTGAAAATGCAAAAATTTAAATTTTAAAAAGGATAAAAAATGATAGGCATTAACTCAACTTTCAATAATCCCTTTGTTAATCTTAATATTAACATTAAACACAATAATAACTCTTCCTTAAATTCAAACACTTCAAATAATAGTGTAAAAAATCTACAAGATGCCCAAGACACTACTAAAACAAATAATAAAGTTTTAGGTTATGAAGTAGATAACGAGGGTTATTTTACAAGTGAATTTAATAAAGCAGCAGGAATTCCTGAGGATATAAAAATTCATTCTAGCACTATGGAAAGCTTAGTAAAAATATCTACGAATGAAAAAAATCCATTAAGAGCTTTTGAGAGTATAGACATTGCTAAAACCGTAGGAAATGCCTATAAAATTTTAAGTCAAGTTGTAGGCGAAGATGTGCTAAATTCTAAAGATAACTTTAACTTAGAAGAGATAGCCAACTTCCCACAAGGCTATGAATTTAATCGCCAAACTATGCAAGTAACGAAAATTTATAATTCTGCTACGGATTATTTAAATGCTGATATAGATTTTGATTATGAAAATACAACTGATACAAAAATAAACAAATTGTTTTTTAATACTACTGAAAATCTTATGAAAGGAAATTCTGCCACAGATATTTTTAATAATAATAATGGCGGTGAAGAAAATATTAATACAGGCGTATTTTTTGATACGACACCAAGCAAATACACTAATAAAGATGGCACTATTACTAAAGGTGGGCTTTTAGTAGCTATTATAAATGAGAATATCTATACTAGAGAAGGAGAGGCTACGCGTCAAGGAAAAACCGAAGGCTTTGATAAGTCTATGAGTGGTGAAGAAGTCAAAAAAGCTTGGAATGATAGAAACTATAATTTAAAGTTAGATAAAAATAGTATAGTTCAAGGTGCGGGTATTGTCGATACAAATAATGAAAATATAGAATTTACACCTTTAATTGAGATAATGCAAAAAGAGCAAAAAGAATTAATAAAATACTTACAGAGAAAACAAAAAATTGATATAACAATTTAAATCACATTAAAAGGTAAAAAATATGAATACTATAAATTCGAGTTTAAGCATTTTTGGAATAAGCACAACAAATAACTGGAATTTTGGCGATAAAAATACCGCTCAAATTCCAAATGATAAAAACAAGTCAAATGTTGCAAATTTAGATGAACTTCTAAAATCTTACAAAGATTATTATGATGAACTTACAAAAGAAATTCCTATCGCTAAAGGCTCTATACAAGATCAGATTTTAAAGGGTGAATTAAGCCAAGAAGATTTTAAAGCACAAAATAAAGCTTCGGTGCATTGGTTGGATGAAGACTTACAAAAAGAATATGTAAAAATTTATCACACAAGTATGAGTGTAGAAGAATTTAAACAAAAATGGTTAGATCTTCAAGCTAAACACGAAGCTAGATTTGGCGAAATTGCCGAGAAAAGCAGAAAAGATATTCAACAAGAAATGCAAACTGCACAAGAACAATATAACAACTAAAAAGAACAAGAAACAAAAACTTTTAAACCTATATAAGCAGAAAGTAAAAGCGAAACTTACAAAGATGAAGTAAAAACAAATTTTTGGCAACAATTTTTAAAAGTTCAACAAGAAAATGGAATGGATGTTTTAGAAATCTTAGAAATACTGAATAAGCAAGGCATAGATATAAAGGCTTGAAAATGCAAAAATTTAAATTATAAAAAGGATAAAAAATGTTAAATATTTTACATGCAAATTCAAATCATCGTTTCCATAAATGTATGCCTAAGGAAGTTCATCAAATATATGATACTTTAAAGCTTATGGAACAAGAAGAAGATAAACAAAAAGTAGAAGCCGAAGCTAAAAAAGAAGAACAAAGTAATTCTACAAATACAGATAAAGCAGATAATAAAAAGATAAATTTTTTAGATATATCTGTTTAATTTTAAAACAAAGCTTTATTTATAAGGAAGATTGGAGTAAATTTTTTATTTAAATTAAGGATTTTAAGATGCGATGTTGAATTTAATGTCGTTATTTTGTGAGTTTTGTTGATAAGTTCTAGCAACAAAATTTTTAAAGTCTTTATCAAAATTTAAATTTTTATCGTTGTTTTTTGAATCTTTATCTGTTTTTTCTAAGCTATTTTCTGAATTTTTGTCATCTTTTTCTTTATTTTCTTCTTCTTTTTCTTTGGCTTCTTCGGCTTTAAGCTTCATTGCTTCAGCTCTTGCTTCAAATTCCATTTTTGTAGCATTTGCTGCAACTTTATAGTCTTGTGGGCTAGGATCAGCAGGAGCCATAGCTGCTGCTGCGATTTGTCTTGCATTGGCTATAGTTTCTTCTGGTGTGTTTCCTTTTTGCATGCTGATAGGAACTTCGCCCGCTGTAGCATACATTTGATTATCAGGGCCTCTTGTGTAAGTAAAACTTGCAGCACCTGCTAAGCCGCCACCCGCTGCTTGATGTGCAGCTTCATGAGCTTTTACATTTCTATCGATACTTTGGAGTTCGCGAACTTGAGCTACTTCTTTTTGGCTTAGCTCTACGCCATTAACCATTTGGGTTTGTTCGCCATTTTTTTCTTTATCATCTTTATTTTCACTAAGATTTTTTTCATCTTTTTGAGTGGAATCAGATTGATTTGTTTTATCAAAAGAAGGTTTGCTAGAGTAGTAATCATAAGAGTTATAACTTGAACTAATTTGCATTTATCCTCCTTTTTGTTTTTTAAATTTTAGGAATTTTAACGCATTTTGACTTAAAAATTTGATAAATTTTGTAAAATAATCATAAATACAATTTCAAAGGAATGTAATGATTTATGAAAATGATTTGATTTATATAGAGAAAGAGGAGGCTCAAGTGCCTTGGCTTAAAATTTTTACTAAAGAAATTTATAAAGAATTTAGCGATTGTCCTTTAGAGTTGCAAAAAGAACTTTTTGAAAAAATTTTACTTTGTGAAAAGGCTATGATAGAATTTTACAAACCTGAAAAAATCAATATCGCCTCTTTTGCAAATTATGTGCCAAGGGTGCATTTTCATGTTATGGCAAGATTTAAAGAAGATGCGTTTTTTCCAGAGTGTATGTGGGGAAAACAGCAAAGAGAAGCAATAAAGCTTGATTTGCCTAAATTTGAAGAATTTGTAAAATTTTTAAATAGTAAAATTTTTTAATTTTTATTAATGATTTATTATGTTTTATCTAATAAAATTTTTATATTGAAAATTACTATAAAAAAAGGAAAAAAATGAAAAAAGTTTTATTAAGTTCATTGGTTGCGGTGTCTTTGTTAAGCACAGGTTTGTTTGCTAAAGAATATACTTTAGATAAAGCACATACAGATGTAGGTTTTAAAATCAAACATTTACAAATTAGCAATGTAAAAGGAAATTTCAAAGATTATTCTGCGGTGATTGATTTTGATCCTGCGAGTGCTGAGTTTAAAAAGCTTGATGCAACTATAAAAATCGCATCTGTAAATACAGAAAATCAAACAAGAGATAATCACTTACAACAAGATGATTTTTTCAAAGCAAAAAAATATCCTGATATGACTTTTACAATGAAAAAATATGAAAAAATCGATAATGAAAAAGGCAAAATGACAGGAACTTTAACTATAGCTGGAGTTTCTAAAGATATCGTTTTAGATACTGAAATCGGCGGTGTAGCTAAAGGCAAAGATGGAAAAGAAAAAATAGGTTTTTCTTTAAATGGAAAAATCAAACGCTCTGATTTTAAATTCGCGACAAGTACTTCAACTATTACTTTAAGCGATGATATTAATTTAAATATCGAAGTTGAAGCAAACGAAAAATAATTTTTTAGTCTAAGAGTCTTGCTCTTAGACTTTGTAAATTTTTATCCAAATTTTCTTCGCTTTCTTGCCAAATCAATTTAAAATCTGGTTTAAAATTTTCATTTTCTAAATTAAATTCCGTGTTTTTCAAGGTGGATTCTAAAAAAGCAAGATGATTTAAAGCTTGATTTTTATCATTAAAAATTAAAATAAAATCATTGTCTACGATGAAAATTTTTGCTCTAAAGCGTTTTAAAATTTTTGCAATTTGTTTTAAGATGAGTTTGGCATAGCTTTCTTTAGTGTCTTTTAGTTCATTAAAATGAAGCAAGGCAATGATATAGTTGTTTTTTCCCTTTGTAAAGCGTGTAAGGCTTTTTTCATTAGGTAGTTTTGTTAAGATGTCAAAAAAAGCCAATCTATAAGCGTGATTTAAAAGATAAAAACAAAAAACTAAACTTGCAAATTCAAAATACCTTATTCCTGCTCCTTCTTGAAATAAAAACTGAAAATATGCAGCAAAAAATGCGATAATAAGATAATATTCTTTAGTTTTAAAGGTTTTGATAAAAACAAGCATTAATCCGACTAAAAAAAATAAAAACCCTAATTCACTTACAGGTTTAAAAAAATCTAATGCAATAAAATGAAATTCTAAACCAGCGCTATTAAAAGTAGTATTTCTAGGTAAAATGATGCTTAAAACGCCTATAAAAATAAGGGTTATAATTGAAGCAATATTTTTTTTATTTAAAATTAAAACATGATGTTTTCCAAGGCAAAATAGAGTAAAAATCATAGGTAAAAATAAAGCCACAAATAAATTAGCTTGAAAAAAACTTGTATAAAAATAAGGTAACTTAGCTCCTAATAATACTAAAGTCAAAAAGAAAATTTTTGAATTTTTAAAGTAAAAGGATAGCACAAGTGCTGAAATTTCAAAAATAAAGCTCAATGATATTAAAAAATCTAATAAAAACATTTCAAATCCTTGATTTTAATAAAAGTGATAATTGTATAGAAAAAAGCTTAAAAGTGGGTTTTATTTAAATTTAGCAATTTCATCTTGTATGGTTTGTTCTATATGAAGTAATTCTTCATGAGTTTTTTTGCTATTTTCTAAAAGTTCATCAAATTTAAAGCCAAGCATAACAATACGATATAAATTGGGTTTATATTTTCTCCAATTATATAAAGTGCTAACATCAATGTCTAGTTCATATGCCATATCACGCTTGCTCTTTTTTGTCATTTTTTACCTTAAAAATTTAGCCTTTAAAAGATTTTACATTAAAATTTCTTTATTAAAAACACTTGAAATATTCAATTTTTTATATAAAATATATTTAATATTTCAATATTAATTAAGTGATAGTGTGGAATAATTCGAGATATTTTTTAATTTTCAAGGAGAAATGTATGGATTTTAATTCAGTTCTTTCTAATATTGGTGATAAGTTACCAAGAGATGGTTTAGCAGCAATTACGCTAAAAGAAAAATTTGAACGCTTAAGCGAAGAAAGAAAAAAAGATGTGTTAAATCAACTTCCTATGCTTAAACTAAAAAGCCCTGCTTTGGTGTTTTGGGTAGGAACTTTTTTATTTGGCCCTTTTGGAGTAGGGCGTTTTATGATAGGTGATATGGTTTTAGGTTTTGTGCGTTTAGCATTTGTGATTATTCCAATAATTTTTAATATTGTTGCAAGTGAATCTTTGCAGAACATAGCATATATATTAGTGCTTATGAATTGGATAGTCAATTGGACTATTTGGTGGATTGTAGATATGTTTTTAGTAGGTAAAAAACTTCGCAAACAAAATTATGAAAAAATTGCAAATATCATACAGTGATGATTATTTTATTTTAAAACTAATGAAAGAATGGAGATGAAAATGAGTGAAAAATATACACCTTTTGAAGTAGAGCCTACTTTACTTTATGAGAAAGATACTTATAAAATTGTTGCAGGAAAAGCATACACAAATAAAGATGAAAAATTTTGCATAGGCTTAAAATCAAATGGTTTTCCAGTAAATTCTTATCTTATATTTCCTCCACAGCTTAACTTAGATTTATTAAAAAGTCTTTTAGGGGAAGATGGTGCTAAAAATGATGAAATCATAGAATTTATTAAAATAATAATGGAGAAATAATGAAAAATATTTTATTAAGCTTGATGTTGGTCTTTTTATTTGCAGGATGTTTTAATAATAAGCCAAAATGCGATGATGAAGATGTTAAGCTTACGCTAAAAAGTATTTTAGATGATGATGAATGGGTTTATGTTGAGTATGGTTTAAATGAACAATCCTTAAGGGCGTTAAGGATAAATTCCAATGGTATGGATATGAGGGATTTAGAGGCTGCATTATCTACTGATACGCTTGGAGTTTTAAGGGCGCATTTTAAACCTTTACTTGATTTGAAAGATTATGCTAATGAAGTGGTTTATACTTCTTTTGAAAGTTTTATAACCAAAGATAGCAAGGATAAAAAAACTAGTTTTTGTATGGCTAGTTTAAAATTTACTTATCCACAAATGCCTAATGAAATGCGAGAAAAATATTCAAGAGGTGCTTTAAAAGGAATTTTATTTGATGGAGGGGAATATGAAACTCAAATTTCTTATAGTGCTAGATTTAGCGATGATAAAAAGCAAGTTTTTGTAGAACTTTTGGATTATTAATTTATTTTGACAATGAAATTTTATTTTCATTGTCTATATAAAATTTGTACTCAATTAATTTCAAGTCTTTTTTTGATACAATTTCTTAAAAATTTTTATAAGTAAAAAATTTAAGGAAAATCATGGTTGAAGTAAAAAATCTTACTATGCGTTTTGCAAATCAGCTTTTATTTGAAAATGTGAATTTAAAGCTTGTTAGAGGACAAAGATATGGACTTATCGGTGCTAATGGTGCGGGAAAATCGACTTTTTTAAAAATTCTTTCAGGAGAAATTGAGTCAAGTAGTGGTGAAATAGTATTTGATGAAGGCTTGAAAATCGCAGTTTTAGGACAGGATCAATTTGCTTTTGAAAACTACACCATCAAAGATGCAGTGATGTGTGCAAATAAGCGTT
Source organism: Campylobacter sp. BCW_6466 (assembly GCF_001762835.1). Lineage (NCBI taxonomy): Bacteria > Pseudomonadati > Campylobacterota > Epsilonproteobacteria > Campylobacterales > Campylobacteraceae > Campylobacter > Campylobacter sp. BCW_6466. The sequence goes on along the minus strand of NZ_MJXO01000073.1, from coordinate 4,851 downwards.
TATATGAGGCCTTAAAAGAAAAAGAAAAGCTTTATATGAGCGAGGAATTTACCGATGAGATCAATGAACGCTTAGGTGAGCTTGAGATAATAACGGCCGAAGAAGATCCAAATTATGATTGTGAAACACGTTGTGAAAAAATTTTAAGTTCTTTAAAGATTAAAGATTTTGATGCTTTAATGAGCACCTTACAAAGTGCGGATAAATTTAAAGTCTTACTAGCTCAAGTTTTATTTTTGGGTGCGGATGTGCTTTTTTTAGATGAGCCTACAAATAACCTTGATTTAGAGGCGATTTCTTGGCTTGAAAATGAACTTTTAAGACATGAAGGGACTTTGGTTGTCATCTCTCATGATAGGCATTTTTTAAATAAAATTTGCACAAGAATTTTGGATGTGGATTTTAAACAAATTCGTGATTTTGCGGGAAATTATGATGATTGGTATATGGCTTCAACGCTTTTGGCAAAACAAGCTGAGCTTAAACGTGATAAAACCTTAAAAGAAAGAGAAGAATTAGAAAATTTCATTCGCCGTTTTAGCGCAAATGCTTCTAAGGCAAAACAAGCCACAAGCCGTGCTAAGGCACTTGAAAAACTAGAGCTTGAAGAGATTAAAATTTCAAGCCGTAGAGATCCTAGCATAGTTTTTAGAACCAATCGTGAAATAGGTAATGAAGTTTTAGAATTTAAAGGTATAGGCAAGGCTTATGATAAACAATTGTTTTCAAATTTGGAGCTAAAAATAGAAAAAAATGATAAAATCGCTTTGATTGGGGCAAATGGTGTGGGCAAAAGTACTTTGGCAAAAATCATCGCCCATGCTATAAATCCAGATAGTGGATCTATACATCTTGGGGCAACTATAGAGCTTGGATATTTTCCTCAAGATACAAGTAATTTAATTTGTGAAAATTTGAAACTTTACGAATGGCTTATGAGTGAAAAATTTAAAGATCTAGATGAAATCCGCAAGTGTTTAGGTAGAATGCTTTTTAGTGGCAGCGATCAAGAAAAAATGGCAGCAAGTTTAAGTGGGGGCGAAAAACATCGTTTAATGCTTTCTCGTTTGATGCTAGAGCGTCCAAATTTCTTGCTTTTAGACGAACCTGATAACCATTTAGATCTTGAAAGTATTATTGCATTAGGCGAAGCTTTGTATAATTTCAAGGGTGTAGTGCTTTGTATCAGTCACGATAGGGAGTTAGTTTCTGCTTTTGCTAATAGAATTTGGCATTTAGAAAATGGTAAGCTTACAGATTTTCGTGGAACTTATCAAGAATTTTTAGGAGAAAATGATGGCTAAATTTAGAATTCAATACAGCGCAGGTTTTGGGCATTATACACAAAATCACAAGGGTTTTGGGCCTACGATTTATATAGAAGAAGTGGTAGAGTTTGATAATGGCAAGGATTATTTTGACTATATAGATTTTTATAAAACTTATTCAAAGAGCGATGATACTTATTTTCATATCAGTTTTTTAGAAGATAGACCTCTAAGCGATAAAGAAATCACCATTCGCAATGAATACCGCAAAATGCGTGATGAAAACTGTAAAAAAGCCAAGGAGGAATTTATAGCCAACAATGAGCTTGATGTGGAGCATTTGCCTACTCATCATGATTAAAAAACATTGATCTTACATAAAAAGGAACGCTTTTTGCTTGTATAGTTTTTGCATATTTTGAAAGGAGAAAACTATGCAGGTAAATTATAGAACGATTAGCTCGTATGAATACGATGCTATTAGTGGTCAGTATAAACAGGTGGATAAACAGATTGAAGATTATTCTTCATCTGGAGATTCTGATTTTATGGATATGTTAAATAAGGCGGATGAGAAGTCAAGCGGAGATGCTTTAAATTCTAGCAGTAGTTTTCAAAGCAATGCGCAAAACTCAAATTCAAATTTAAGTAATTATGCTCAAATGTCAAATGTTTACGCTTATCGTTTTAGACAAAATGAAGGCGAGTTGTCTATGAGAGCTCAAAGTGCTAGCGTTCATAATGATCTTACACAACAAGGTGCAAATGAACAAAGTAAGAATAATACTTTGTTAAATGATTTATTGAGCGCAATTTAATCAAAAGCTCCATTTTGGAGCTTTTATATTTACTTGCAAGAATTTATAATTTCTCTATTTCAAAAGGTGCAAAATTTTTACAAAAAATTTCAAATTCTTGCTCCTCTTTTTCATTTAATTTGATATGTAATATAGCTTTGCAATCCTTAAAATCTTTTGTGAAATTAAAAGAATAAGTTTTTAAAAAATGTTCAAAACGATTTAAATTTTTTAAATCAATAGCAATGGTTGTATTTTTTTTCAATTCGAATGAAAGTAAAGAAGAATTATTGATCACGGCATTTGCCACATCGCTATAAGCTCTTACAAGTCCCCCTGTACCAAGTTTTATACCGCCAAAATATCTTACAGTGATTAAAGCCGCATTGATAAGATCATACCCCCTTAGAACATTTAAAGTTGGCATTCCAGAAGTTCCTTTAGGCTCTCCATCATCACTTTTATCTTCTACAATTTGATTAAAATCATTTAAAACACGATAAGCATAGACAAAATGAACAGCTTTTGGATGCTCTTTTTTTAGTGTTTCTATTAAAAATTTAAAATCTTTAAAAGGGCAAAGAAAAGATAAGAAAGTAGATTTTTTAATATCGATTTGTGTTTGAAAAATTTGATCAATAGTTTGCATTTTTGCCTTTTTTTGTTTAAAATTATACTTATAAAAACTAAAATCAATTTGATGTTAATTTTTAAGATATTTGATATTTATATGATTTGCATTGATATTTTAAGTTTAATTTTGTAAAATTTTCATTATGGAAAAAATCAAAAATTATAAACTTATCATCATTTTACTTAGTCTTGATTTGTTAGCTTTGTTTTATGGAATTTCAACACTGAGTATTAGTGCTGATGAAGCTGATATTTATTTTGATGAGCAGGGTAAATCACTTATTTTTTCCCATAGTTTGCTTTATTATATATCTCATTTTGGAACTTTTATTTTTGGGCAAAATGATTTTGGTTTAAGGCTTCCTTTTTTATTTTTTCATTTTTTAAGTTGTTTACTTTTGTATTTACTAGCTTTAAAATATACTAAAACTAAAATCGATGCTTTTTTTTCTTTATTGTTATTTGTTTTATTGCCGGGTACTGTTGCAAGTGCTTTACTGGTTAATGCCGCATCTTTGGTGATTTTTTTAACCCTTGCTATATTATGTGCTTACGAATATGAAAAAAAATGGCTTTTTTATATATTATTGATTATAGTATTATTTGTTGATAAATCTTTTAATATTTTATTTTTAACTTTTTTCTTTTTTGGGATTTATAAAAGAAATGCTATTTTATTTACCTTATCTCTTATTTTGTTTGGAGCGAGTATCAGTTTTTATGGTTTTGATACAGGTGGTCGCCCAAGAGGTTATTTTTTAGATACTTTAGGAATTTTTGCTGCATGTTTTTCTCCTTTGGTTTTTGTGTATTTTTTTTACACTATTTATCGTTTGACTTTTCAGAAATATAAAAATTTATTATGGTTTTTAATGAGCGTAACATTTGTATTTTGTTTGTTGCTTTCTTTAAGACAAAAACTTTTTTTAGATGATTTTTTACCTTTTTGTGTTATTTGTACTCCTTTGCTTATAAAAACTTTAATGCAAAGTTATAGAGTGAGATTGCCAGTTTTTCGATTAAGGTATAAAATCTTTATAGAATGTTCTATAATTTTTTTAATATTTTGTTACTTTTTAATCGTCGCTAATCAATTATTGTATTATTTTATAAACAATCCAAATCGTCATTTTGCCAATAATTATCATTTTGCTAAAGAATTGGCGCTAGAATTAAAAAAACAAGATGTTTTAGAGCTTGCAACAGCCCCAAGTTTGCAAAAAAGATTGCGATTCTATGGAATAAAAAATAGCAATAAGTTTTATTTAAAAGCTTTAAAACAAGCCGATAGGCATGATATGGACAAAAAAATTGTTAAGGTAAAACTTGGAAAATATGAAAAAGTATATCAGATTTTAAACTATGATTAAAGCTTTCAGTTTGTTGGAATTTGTGTTTATAATTCTCATTTTGGGTATAGTTTTTAATTTAGGCAGTCTTTACTTAAAAAAAGACAATCTACTAGAAGGTGCAATACAAATTCTTAATGATATCCAATATACCCAAAGTTTAGCCATGATGCAAGAAGGCATAAGAGTTGATGAGTTGGCTATCGCAAAAAGAGAGTGGTTTAAAAGTAAATGGCAGATTTATTTTATAAAATCAGCTGCCACAGGTTATGATCAAACATATACTATTTTCTTGGATAAAAATGGCGATGGAAATGCTAATTTAGGTAAAACTGAAATCAATATAGATAGAGAAATTGCTGTTGATGTAATCAATCATAACAAATTAATGAATTCAGGTCAAAGTGGAGTTATTAGTAAAGATGATGAAAAAACTACACAAAGATTTAATCTTACAAAAAGATTCGGAATAGAAAAGGTTGAATTCAAAGGATCTTGTTCAGGATTTACTAGATTAGTATTTGATGAAATGGGCAGAGTGTATTCTCCGTTAAAAAATGCCAATTATGCATATGAAAAAACTTTAGCAAAGAATAATTCAGATTGCATTATACGTTTGTTATCAAAAAAGCATGCTCTTTGTATCGTTGTAGATACGCTTAGCGGTTATGCTTATATTCCAGATTTTAAAACACTTAAAAGTCAATTTGTTAATATAAAAAATAAAAATTACGAGTGCTCTAAAATATAGCCCCCATTTTTTAACCCACCAAATACTTATATAAATACTTACACAAATATTTA